>JAYFRU010000301.1:0-4394 GCA_040946965.1 Burkholderia sp.
TCATCAAGCAGGTGATGAGATCTATAACGCACGACGGCCATTTCCGTTGTCATGATTTACGAATTACTCAATAACGGATTTGTCAGGTGAGTGAAAAAGAAATCGATCAGGCCTTGGTCGAGCGCGTACAAAAAGGCGACAAGGCAGCGTTCGAACTCCTGGTCTCCAAATACCACCGCAAGATCCTCCGGCTGATCTCGCGCCTCGTGCGGGATCCCGCCGAGGTCGAGGATGTGGCCCAGGACGCGTTCATCAAGGCCTACCGCGCGCTGCCGCAGTTTCGCGGCGAGTCGGCCTTCTACACGTGGTTGTACCGGATTGCCGTGAATACGGCGAAGAACTACCTTGCGACCCAGGGGCGTCGCGCACCGACCTCGACTGAAGCGGATGCCGAAGAGGCTGAAACTTTCTCCGACGCGGACCAACTAAGGGATATCAACACGCCCGAGTCGATGTTGATGAGCAGGCAGATCGCCGAAACGGTGAACGCGGCGATGGCGCTGTTGCCCGAGGAATTGCGCACGGCCATCACACTGCGGGAAATCGAGGGTCTGAGCTACGAGGAAATCGCGGAAATGATGGATTGCCCGATCGGCACCGTCCGTTCCCGTATTTTCCGGGCCCGCGAGGCGATTGCGAACAAGTTGCGTCCGCTTCTGGACACGCCGGAAGGCAGGCGCTGGTGAGCCTGGCCGGCGGTTGGAAGCGGCACGGGGTCTAGTTACAGATAGAGTCGTGTGTCACGACGGGGTATCGAAGATGGGGAGCATCATGGGGTCGGTCTCTACGCAATCGCAACCGAGCTCGCAACGCGAGCGTCTGTCCGCACTGATCGACGGCGAGTCGCCTGACGGCCTGCCGTTCGCTCAGATCCTGGCCGGTTTCGGCGACACGGAACGGCGCGCCTGGTCCGAATTCCACGCGATCGGCGACGCGCTGCGCTCCGACGAACTCGCGATCGAGCCGGCCGTCAGCCAGGCCTTCACGGCCCGTTTTTCCGCTGCCTTCGCGGCCGAGCCCCACCTGATCGCGCCCGCCGCGATCACCGCGGCGGCCGATGGCGCGGCCTCGCCGCTCAAGCGCGCGCTGCGCCGCCGCTTCGTGCCGGCGCTGGCGGTGGCCGCTGCGGCTGCCACCCTGACCTGGATCGTGGTCCCGCAACTGCAGGGCACCGCCGGCCAGGCCGGCGTCTCGCCGGTGCAGGTGGCCTCGGTCGCGCCGCAGGAACTGCAGCGCGGGGCCGCCTCGTCCCGCCAGGATCTCAACATCATTCGCGACGCGAGCCTCGATCAATACCTCGAAGCTCACCAGCAATTCGCGCAGCAGCCCGTGGTGTCGGGCTCGATGCCGCTCATTCGTACTGCCGTCGCGACGCAAGGCCAATAAACGCGATGCGGACACTGCTGTTGAATCGCGCCACTTCCGGCTGGACGCGGCTGCCTGCGCTCGTGCTTTGCGCGGCCGCCCTGGTTTCCGTTCTATCGCGCGCGATCGCGCAGCAGCCGCTCGATCCGGCCGCCGGCCCGCAGGCCGCAGCCGCCTGGCTCGACCGGGTCCAGCAGACCGCCCAGCAGCAAAGCTACGACGGCACCTTCGTGTTCCAACGCGGCACCTACGTGCAGTCCTCGCGGGTCACCCACATCGCCGCCAAGGGCGGCGAATTCGAACAGATCGAGAGCCTCGACGGCAAGCCGCGCCAGCTGCTGCGCCACAACGACGATCTCGTCACGCTGGTGCCGGAGCGGCATCTCTGCGTGGTCGAGCGCCGCCAGAACTGCGACGCCTTCCCGTCGCTGCTCGGCGCGAGCGGCGAACAGGTGCTGTCGGTCTATGACGCCAAGCCGCTCGGGCAGGACCGGGTGGCCGGCATCGACGCGCAGGTGGTCGAGCTGGTGCCGAAGGACGGCTACCGCTACGCCTACAAGCTCTGGACCGATGCCCGGACCGGCCTGCTGCTGCGCACGCAGACGCTCGACGCCGACGACCACGTGCTCGAGCAGGTCGCCTTCTCGCAACTGCAGATCGGCGTGGCCAACCCGAACCTGAAGACCAGCATCGCCAACGGCGTGCGCAATCCCGCCGACTGCACGGTGGTGCGCCCGCCGGTGGCGAGTATCGACATCGAAGGGCAGGGCTGGAAGCTGGGGTCGAGCGTGGCCGGCTTCCGCAAGATCCGCGAGGTGCGCCGCCCGATGGCCGCGCGCGATCCGAGCGAGCCGCCGATCGCCGTCGACCAGGCGGTCTTCACCGATGGGCTGGCCACCGTGTCGGTGTTCCTCGAGCCGGTCAAGAAGGGCTCGCGCAAGGAAGGGGCGGGCAGCACCGGCGCCACTCACGTGCTGGTGAAGCGCCGCGGCGATTTCTGGATCACCCTGCTCGGCGAAGTGCCGCCGGCCGCCTTGCAGCAGTTCGCGGCTGCCATAGAATACAAGCCTTCGAAGTAAGCTCCGGTTCCTTGACATGACCACCACCACGCTGCCTACCTGGATGGCCGCAGTGGCGCTGACGGCCTGCCTGCCGATCGCGTCGCTCACCGCGCAAACCGCCCCGATCGTGCCGGGCGCCTCCTCCGCGCCGGCCGCCGCCTCGGTACCCGTGGCGCCGCCCTCGGCGCCGGCGGCGCGCGCCGCGCTGCCCGATTTCGCGGACCTGGTCGAGAAGGCCGGCCCGGCGGTGGTCAATATCCGCACCACGGCCACGGTGCCGGCCGATCCGCGCGGCGTGTTCCCGCAAGACCCCGACGACGGCGATATGTCGGAATTCTTCCGGCGCTTCTTCGGCATCCCGCTGCCGCAGGTGCCGGGTGCGCCGAAGAGCGCCCAGCCCGATGCGCCCGACACGGAGCAAAACCGCGGCGTCGGCTCGGGCTTCATCCTGTCCCAGGACGGCTACGTGATGACCAACGCGCACGTGGTCGACGACGCCGACACGATCTACGTGACGCTGACCGACAAGCGCGAATTCAAGGCCAGGCTGATCGGCATCGACGAGCGCACCGACATCGCGATCGTCAAGATCAACGCCACCAACCTGCCGACTTTGGCGATCGGCGATTCGAACAAGGTGCGCGTGGGCGAATGGGGGGTCGCGATCGGTTCGCCGTTCGGGCTCGACAACACCGTCACGGCCGGGATCGTCAGCGCCAAGGGGCGCAACACCGGCGGCGACTACCTGCCCTTCATCCAGACCGACGTGGCCGTCAATCCCGGCAACTCCGGCGGCCCGCTGATCAACATGAACGGCGAGGTGATCGGCATCAATTCGCAGATCTACAGCCGCACCGGCGGTTTCATGGGCATCTCGTTCGCGATTCCGATCGACGAGGCGATGCGCGTGGCCGAGCAGCTCAAGGCCAGCGGCAAGGTCACGCGCGGGCGTATCGCGGTGGCGATCGGCGAGGTCACCAAGGATATCGCTGATTCGCTCGGGCTGCCGCGCGCGGAAGGCGCGCTGGTCAGCAGCGTCGAGGCGGGCGGCCCGGCCGACAAGGCCGGCGTGCAGCCCGGCGACATCATCCTGAAGTTCAACGGCCGCGACGTGGACGAAGCCACCGACCTGCCGCGCATGGTGGGCGACACCAAGCCGGGCAGCAAGGCTACCGTCACGATCTGGCGCAAGGGCGCGGCGCGTGACCTGCCGATCACGATCGCCGAGGTGCCGGCCGAGAAGGGCAATGCCCGTGCCGACGGCAGCAAGCCGAGCCAGCCCGCCAAGCCGCGCAAGAGCAATGCGCTGGGCTTGACCGTGAGCGACCTGACCCGAGCAGCTGAAGGCGGCCAAGGTGCCCAACGGCGTGCACGTGGACGCCGCCGACGGCCCGGCCGCGCGCGCCGGTCTCAAGCGCGACGACATCGTGGTGCGCGTCGGCGACACCGACATCACCAGCGCCAAGCAGTTCGTCGAGGTCACCTCGAAGCTCGACCCGCAGAAGATGGTCGCGGTGCTGGTACGGCGCGGCGACAACACGCAGTTCATCCCGCTGCGTCCGCGCGCGGCCCAGAAATAGGCGCGCGTGGCCTTCACGCTCTACGGCCGCGGCTGGTGCCATCTGTGCGATGACCTGCGGGTCGCGCTGGTGCCTGTCGCGGCCGAGTTCCATCTGCCGGTGGCGGTGATCGACATCGATACCGATCCGGCGCTGGTCGAGCGCTACGACGAGGACGTGCCGGTGCTGCTGCTGGATGGCGTGGAAGTGTGCCGGCATCGCTTCGACGAAGGCGTGGTGCGCGCGGCGCTAGCGCGCCGGCCGGCAGGCCCGGGCGCTTGACGCATAGGAAATTCGAAGCGCCAGATCGGTCGGTCTGGCGCGTGATGTGTAGCGCGTGGGCAACGGAACGGCCGGGGTGCCGCGTCAGCGTGTAATGACTATCGTGAATCGGACATGTTTTTGCTCA
>JAYFRU010000302.1:0-4387 GCA_040946965.1 Burkholderia sp.
AGCAGCGCCCCGTCCTGCACGGCGACAACGGCTCCACCCTGCAGGCGACAACCGTGCTGGCGATGCTCAACTGGCTCACGTTGCATGACCGAGGCGACAACTACCTTGACGCGCACCGCTTCTTTGCCCCCACCATTCACGGGTGGGAGGCGTTCATATCATTTCTTTTTGCTTGACTGAGGTTCCGCTGTGCGGAACAATGTTTTGCAAATTGGCGTCCAGTGTAGCATCGTATGCATCCTTCCCGTCCCGATCCCACCCCCTACGACGAGCGCCGCTTCGTCACCGCGCTGGCACGCGGCCTGGACCTGCTGCGCGGGTTCCGTCCCGGCGAGATCCTGCTCCGCAATCGCGACTTCGTCGAGCGTACCGGCCTGCCGAAGGCGACCGTGAACCGCCTCGCCTACACGCTCACCGTGCTCGGCTACCTGCGCTTCGACGAGGCGCTCGGCAAGTACGCACTTGACGCCGGCGTGCTGTCGCTCGGTCATGCACTGCTGGCGGGTACCGGCGCGCTCACGCTGGGTCTCGCGCCCGGCTCGCGTCTGTCGATGCTGACCAGCTCGATGGGGCGCGCCTACCTGGCGGTGCAGCCGGCCGAGCAGCGCGAGGCGCTGTTCGCGGAGTTGCGGCGCGGCGTGACGCCGGTACGTGCGGCGGGAGCACGCGTGGCCGCCGCCGAGCACGCGTGGCCGCCGCCGAGCGCGCGCTGGCCGATTATGCGAGCGAGGGCTGCTGCTATTCGTTTCGCGACTGGCACGACGACGTCAACGCAGTGGCCGTGCCCTATCGCGAACCGCGCGAGCGGCGCTTGCTGATCCTCAGCTGCAGCGGGCCGGCTTCGTCGGTGGGGGAGGAGGTGTTTCGCCGGCGCATCGGCTCGAAGCTGCGCGCGATCGCGCAAAGGCTGGGCGAGTCGGGTTGAGGCCGGCCGGGTCCGCCTCGATACGGGTACATAAGGGGTATATACACGGGGCACATGCAGGGTACCCACACGGGCACCAAGGCCGGCACGGGCGCCGCGCCGGCGCTGCCTGCGGAAGCGTCGCTCAGGCGTGCGCCGGCTGCGCGAACACCGGGCCCTGCATGAGCCGCACGTCGTACTGGCGCAATAGCGAGAACTGCGTCTCGTCGGCCACTTGGTCGAAGATGATCGGGATCCTCACGCGCTGCGCGTAACCCACCAGGGCCTTGACCATGCCGTCGCGCAAGGCGATCGCGGCATCCATCTTGATGTAGTCTGGGCTGGCCATTTCGGATTCAACGGCCAGGATGCGGCCCGGATCGGGCAGCTTGTCGGCGACCTTGAAGCCATGATGCTGATAGCTCTTGGTGAGGTAGCCGAGGAAGGTTTTGTGCGCGACCGCAGCGGCCGGCAGCTCGATCACGATGCGTTCGGGACTCAGGCCGAAGTGGCGCAGCACCGAGGAGAAATGCTTGCCGTGATCGTACTTGACGCTCTTGAGCAGCCGTTCGTGCACGCGCAGGAACAGCAGCCCATGGCGCTGCGCGCCGAAGAAATTGATCGCATGCAGCGCCCGCGAGAGCCGGTCCATCGCGACCAGCGTCGGATCGTCTGTGAGCGCCTCGAACGGATCGAAGGGTGCGCCGTTCGCGCGCAGCACCGCCTGGAAGCCGAGTTCGTCCCCGTAGCGCTCGATCGCATCGGCCAGCGAGGAGGATTGCGGCGCGCCCGGCATCGTCACGTCGTAGATCGGCTCGTAGGCACTGCCGAGCGTGAGCTCGTGCAGGCGCGCCACGGCCGGTTCACTGCCTGCGGCCAGGGCGATGTGCTCGCGCAGATAGGGCAGCTTGCCGGCTCGGTCGACCAGTTCGGGGATGGTGGGCGGGATCATGGATTCGTCGGGTGGGCGAACGGCCGTCATGCAGCCGGATTAGCTCAAGCATAGTAGCAGTGGTCACGATACGCGTTTCGCCGTTTTGCTCATATGGATATCGGCCCGAATCGGCGACTCAGGGTATACGGCGATTACGATACTCATAATTGGTTTTACCATGCGTAACGCTCGACGCGCCGGCGCTGCCTTCCGATCCTGCCCGCCGCATGTCCACGAGCCGCCGTCGGGCCGTGGTGCGCTCGTGGCCGAACCGGAGCCGCCCTCGATGCCATCCCTGCCCCCGACGCCGACCTTCCCGCCGCGAGGCTATCTCCGAAACATCGTTTCAGGGAGCGCACGATGAGCGCGCCGCTGGCGAGCCCTGCCGAGGCCGGCACGGCGGTGCTCGAGGTAGAGTGCGTGCTCGACGAGACGCGGCGGCCGGCCTTCCACGCGATGCTGATGATGTTGTGCGGCGCCTGCCTGGTGATCGACGGTTTCGACGCGCAGGCGATGGGTTACGTCGCGCCCAGCGTGATCGCCGAATGGGGCGTGGCCAAGGCCTCGCTCGGGCCGGTGTTCAGCGCCAGCCTGCTCGGCATGCTGCTCGGCGCGCTCGGGCTGTCGGTGCTGGCCGACCGGATCGGCCGGCGGCCGGTGCTGATCGGGGCGACGCTGTTCTTCGCGCTGCGCATGCTGGCCACGCCCCTGGTCTCGACCATTCCTGCGCTGATCGCGCTGCGCTTCGTCACCGGGCTCGGCCTGGGCTGCATCATGCCGAACGCGATGGCGCTGGTCGGCGAGTTCAGCCCGGCCGCGCAGCGCGTCAGGCGCATGATGTTCGTGCCCTGCGGCTTCACGCTGGGCACGGCGCTGGGCGGTTTTCTCAGCGCCGCGCTGATCCCGGCCTTCGGCTGGTGCACAGTGTTCTTCGTCGGCGGCACGGTGCCCTTGCTGCTGGCGCTGGCGATGCTCGCCTGGCTGGGGACCTTCGCGCCGGGGCTGCCGATCGATGCCGGCACGCGCCTGGTGGTGCGCGAGGCGAGCGCCGAGGGCGCGCCGGTGGCCGAGCTGTTCCGCGCCGGGCGCCTGCCCGTCACCCTGTTGCTGTGGGCGATCAGCTTCATGAACCTGATCGATCTGTACTTCCTGTCGAACTGGCTGCCGACCGTGATGCGCGAGGCCGGCTATTCCGCCTCGATGGCCGTGATCGTCGGCACCGCCTTGCAGACCGGCGGCGTGATCGGCACGCTGTCGCTGGGCAGCTTCATCGAGCGCCACGGCTTCGTGCGCGTGCTGTTCGCCTGCTTCGTCTGCGCGGCCGTGTCGGTGGGGGCGCTCGGGCTGGCGGCGGCCTCGCTGCCGTGGTTGCTGCTGGCCGTGTTCGCCGGCGGCTTCTGCGTGGTGGGCGGGCAGCCGGGCGTCAATGCGCTGGCCGGCCAGTACTACCCGACGGCGCTGCGCTCGACCGGGATCGGCTGGAGCCTCGGCATCGGCCGCATCGGCTCGGTGCTCGGGCCGCTGGTGGGGGGGGCAGCTGATCGCGATGAACTGGAGCAACCAGGCGCTGTTCCATGCCGCAGCGCTGCCGGTGCTGGCCTCGGCGCTGTTCGTGCTCGGGCTCGGCGCGGCCACGCGCGGGCGGGACGGCGCCGCGCGGCGGGCCGTCTGATAGGCGGGCTGCTCGATAGGCCGGCAGGCGCCCGGATCGGCGCGTGCCCGGTTCGTGCGCTTGCCGCGCGGCATTCCGGAAAATGAAGTGGCGCGGGCTGCGGTGGCGGCGCGTGAGGGCACCGTCTCGCCGCCGGCCGCTCAGGCCTGGCCGCGCACGCCGGCTTCCGGCACGCGCCGGCGCTCCCACAGCGCGGCCAGCACGAAGGCCAGCGAGGCGGCGACCATCACGCCGACCAGCGCATCGCTGCCCCAGGCGTTCATCAGCGAGCCGGCCAGGATCGGGCCGCCGAAGCTCGCCGCGCTCCACGAGACCGACACCATCGAACTGGCGGTGACCAGCGCGGCGCCGCGAAAGCGTTCGCCGCAGGCCACGATCGACAGCGTGTAGGTGCTGCCGGCCGCCGCGCCGATCACGAACAGCAGCGGCCAGCACCGCCAGGGTGGTGATCACGAAGGGCAGCAGCGGCAGCAGCAGGGTGACGACGATGCAGGCGCTCAGGTGCACGCGGGCGCGGCCGAGCCGGTCGGCGAGCCAGCCGATCGGGAACTGCATGGTGGTATCGCCGAGCAGGGTGATCGAGGCCAGCAGCACGGCCACGCCGGCCGCCACGCCGCGCTCGATCGCGTAGATCGGCAGCAGCGACAGGGCCAGCGTGTCGAACAGCGCGAAGAACGCGGTGCCGACGATCAGGGCCCGGCATCAGCGGCAGCACGCGGCGCCAGTGATCGTGGCTGCGTATTTCGGCGAAGCCGAACAGTGATTTCGGTTGAAGTCGAACAGGGTTTCCGGAGGAAGGCGAACAGCCGTTTCGGTTGAAGCTGAACACTTCGGGCGGTTTCCGAAACAGATGTTCGACTTGCCGAAACGGCTGTTC
>JAYFRU010000303.1:0-4381 GCA_040946965.1 Burkholderia sp.
ACACTTCCCCTTGTCGGGCGTGTAGAGGACTTTCACCTCCAAGTGTGTGCGCCCAGCCGGGCGCACGAAAAAAAACCCGCCGTGAGGCGGGTTTTTCCGTTCACAAACGCTGGACTCAGCGCTTGTTCACTGCATCCTTGAATGCTTTGCCAGCCGTGAACTTGACGGTCTTGGCTGCCGGAATCTTGATGGTTTCGCCCGTCTTCGGGTTGCGGCCGGTACGTGCTGCACGCTTACCCGAGCCGAAGCTGCCGAAGCCGATCAACTGAACCGCGTCGCCTTTCGACACGGCCTTCTTGATCACCTCGAGGAGCGTGTCCAGCGTTTCGCCGGTTTGAGCCTTGCTGGCGCCCGTCTGTGCGGCGACGGCGTCGATCAGTTCCTGTTTGTTCATTAAGGTTCCTTTCTCAGGTTAAGTTGACACGAACAGCGCGGACGCGCCGATTATACGTGCGCAGGCCGTAGCATCGCAGTTCGCGGCGACGGACCAGGCGCACTCGGACCGCGCCGCGCCTGGCACCTGCGGGTGAGCCCTGAGGCGCTTCCGCAGTACGGCGCTTGCTATGATAGCGCAGCGCAAACCCAATAACGACAAGGGTTTCAAAGATTTTCATCCGGATTTTGCCGGATTTTCAGGCCGTTGCCCGCATTTTTGCCGCGTGGCGACCAACGTTGTCAAGCGCCGCAAGCAAGCCTTCGGAGCCGACGTTGGTTTTTGCCAACGCCAGGCTGGGCGCGGCTTTGGCGGCTTCGCCCGCGTATTGCAGCGCATTTGCCCGGGCCCTTCGCCGGTCCTTTCGATTGTTTCGCATGACCGACCGACTCGATCCCGCCACGCTCGTCTTCCGCGCAGACGGCACCCTCGTCTCCCCCGCCTACGGCGATATCTACCATAGCGCGGCCGGCGCGCTCGCCCAGGCCGAGCACGTGTTCCTGCGCGGCAACCGCCTGCCCGAACGCTGGCGCGGCCGGCGCGGCTTCACCATCGTCGAGACCGGCTTCGGCACCGGCTGCAACTTCCTCGGGACCTGGGCCGCCTGGAGTGCCGATCCAGCGCGCAGCAAGCGCCTGCATTTCGTCTCGGTCGAGAAGCATCCGTTCTCGCGCGAGGGCCTGCGCAAAGCGGCTCGCCATATCGTTGCGCACACAACCATCTAGGCGAGCTTGGTCGACACGCTCGCCGATGCCTGGCCGATGCTCACACCCGGGCTGCATCGCATCGAACTCGATGCCGGACGCGTGGTGCTGACGCTCGCCTTCGGCGATGCGCGAGAGGTGCTGCCCTCGCTGGTGCTGCGTGCCGATGCGTTCTACCTCGATGGTTTGGCGCCCTCGCGCAATGCCGAGCTATGGTCCGTCGACGTGTTCCGCGCGCTCGCGAAACTGGCCGATGAACACGCGACCTTCGCTACCTACACGAGCGCCGGCGACGTGAAGCGCGCCCTGGAAAACGCGGGCTTTTCGTATCGCAAGGTGGAGGGATTCGCGGGCAAGCGCGCGATGCTGGTCGGCGAATTCGCACCGCGCTGGAAGCTGCGTCGACATGAACCACCGCGCGCCTTCGAAGCCGTTACGCGCGACGCGATCGTGATCGGCGCGGGCCTGGCCGGTTGCGCGTTGATCGAGCGTCTCGTCGCGCGCGGCTGGCAACTGACGCTGATCGATCGTCACGCGGAACTCGCCAGCGAAGCCTCGGGCAATCGCGCCGGCGTGTTCCATCCGCTGCTCGCGATCGACGACAACTTCGGCGCGCGACTCTCGCGTGCCGGCTATCAATACGCGCTCTCGCGATGGCGCGCGTTCGAGGCGGCCGGGCACGCGTTCTCGCGCAGCCGCGAGGGCCTGCTGCAACTCGCCTGCGACGAAGCGGAATTCGCGCGCATGCAGGCTGCCGCCGATGCACTCGGGCTGCCCGAGAAGCTGGCCTCGCTGCTGTCGCGCGAGCAGGCCGGCGCGCGCCTGGGCACCGATACCGCGCAAGGTGAATGGTTCTTTCCGCAAGGCGGCTCGCTCGATCCGGCGGCGCTGGCCGCTGCCGCCTGCGCGACCGCGGGCGAACGGCTCACGCGGCTGGCGGGCGTGGAAGTCGCTCGACTGGTACCGGCGCGACGGCGGCGGCTGGCTCGCGCTGGACGCCAAGGGCGCGACGCTGGCCTCGGCGGCGGTGGCGATCGTCGCCAACGCGGCCGACGCACCGCGCCTGGCCGGCTTGCAGTATGCGCCGGTGCAGCAGGTGCGCGGCCAGCTGAGCATGCTGCCGGCCGGCGTCGCCCCCGAGGTCGCGCTGCCCGTGATCGGCGACGGCTACCTGATCCCGTTCGCCGACGGCAGCGCGCTGACCGGCGCGACCTACGATCCCGACGATCTCGATCCCATGCCGCGCGAAGCCTATCATCGCGACAACCTCGCCCGGCTCGCCGCGCTGCTGCCGCGCGCCCAGGCCGATGCCGAGGCGCTCACGGATCCCGCCTCGCTGGCCGGACGCGTCGCCTTCCGCTGCGTGGCCAGCGATCGCCTGCCGCTGGCGGGTGCGCTGGGCGACGAAGCTGCCGCGGCCGCCGGGGCTCGCGCCTTGTCGGGCGCGCAGGCCCGCGACGTGCCGCGCGCGACCGGTCTGTACGGCGCTTTCGGCTGCGGCTCGCACGGCTTCGTCTGGGCCTGGCTGGCCACCGAGCTGATCGCCTCGCAGCTGGAGGGCGAACCCTGGCCGATCGAGCGCGAGCTGGCCGAGGCGATCGATCCAGCGCGCTTCCTGCTGCGCGCGCTGCGCCAGGGCCGCGTCGGCTGATGCCACCGGGCGGCGTTCGTCCGCCCGGCATTTCCATTGAATCCAATGCTTTTTCCGGACGGCGTCGGCCGAGGATGGCCCACGTCCGTTCGTCTCGATCCACAGTATTTTTTTGCACGGCGACACAGCGCGGAGGGCAGGTTATCCACTCGAATCTGTGGATAAGCGCGCAGATTGCCTGCGGTTTGTCTGTGCACGCACTGTGGACGTAAACGGGCAAGTTGGGCTCGCCGTACAGCACAGCAAAAGTTGCTCTGTGATTCCCTGTGTGCACGCACAGCCTGTGCGGGGGCTTATGATTTTTCCAAACCCATGAATCTGTGAGGTTTACCGGAGTTATCCACAGAAAAGGCATGCCTTTGTTAACTTCTACTACGTATACATACAGGTAAATCTTTGGATATAAGCCCGAGCCATCGGCCGGGCAGCCAGGCACCGGACAAATCCGATCCGGATCGAAATAGATGTGGCACAATCGGACACCTTCGCGCCGCTCCGGCATGCCACCGGCGCAGCACCCACGGAACAGTTATTGCGGATCGGAATCTGAGGATGAAAGATCGCGCTGTTTCCTTCACACCCCAGGCCGACAATCAGTTCGGCCATGGCCCGAGCGGCAAGTCCACCCGCCGCGAATCGGGCAGCCCCGTGTGCTGCGGCTCCAGTTTTTCTGGACACAGATTTGGGGTAAAACGTGGTTCCCAAACTGGAGTTTTGGATGTTGAAGAAAACAGATGCAAACAGGATTGCGCCAGAGGCGCTGGAAGGAGCGCGTAGCGCGACTGGAAGCGCCTCCGGCGCCGCCGAAGTCAAGCGTTGGACGACTGGTCGCAAACGGGGCGTGGTGCTTCGGTTGCTGCGTGGCGAACCCGTTGACGCCGTGTCCCGTGAAGTCGGTGTGACGATCGCCGAGCTCGAGCAATGGCGGGAGCTGGCACTGGCAGGCATGGAGGCCAGCCTGAAGGCACGCACCAGCGATCCCCTGGAAGCCCGGCTCAATGACGCCGTGCGACGCGTCGGCGAGCTGTCTATGGAAAACGAGATCCTGCGCAAGGAACGTGAACTGCAGGCCCGTCGCCCTTTGACCGCTCGGAGATCGTCGACATGAGCCACGCGATCTCCGCGAGTGTGAGCAAGCCCTTTGGATTGCAACGGGTTTGCCAGGTGCTCGGATTCCCCCGCTCGACGATCTACGCTGTGCGCGCGAGGACGGCGGACAACGGGGTGCCGATCATCCCGGGCCGCTGCGGCCCGAAACCGAAGATGCCCGATGCCGACCTGCTGAAGGCCATCCGCGACGATCTGGCGGCCTCGCCGTTCATCGGTGAGGGGTACCGCAAGGTCTGGGCGCGGCTGCGCATCGTGCATAACATCCGCGTCTCCAGGACCCGCGTACTGCGGCTGATGCGCGAGCACAGCCTGCTCTCGCCGCACCGGCAAGCGCGAGACGAACCCAACCTTCACGACGGCCGGATCACGACTGATTGCCAAAATGAGATGTGGGGTACCGACGGCATGCGCATCGCGACCGTGGACGACGGCATGGTATGGATCTTCTCGGCTGTCGATCACTGCGACGGCATGTGCACCGGC
>JAYFRU010000304.1:0-4380 GCA_040946965.1 Burkholderia sp.
AATTGTTAACAGAGGCCTGGCTGCGACCGTTGCGCGTAAACGTCACCGCGCCAAATCGGATTTATGCAACAACGCCGGGAACAGGGGCCCGCGAAATTCGTGTGGGCGCACCGGATTTACTGCGCGGCGGCCTGCAGGCCCTTGACCGCTGCCGACAGGCGGCTCTTGTGGCGAGCAGCCTTGTTTTTGTGAACGATCTTCTTGTCGGCGATCGTGTCGATCGTCTTGGTGGCGGCCTTGTACAGCTCGGCTGCCTTGGCTTGATCGCCGGCGTCGATCGCCTTGCGAACGGCCTTGATGGCGGTGCGGAATTTCGAGCGCAGCGCCGAGTTGTGCGAGTTAGCCTTCGCTGCCTGGCGGGCGCGCTTGCGTACTTGTGCGGAGTTAGCCATGACGGTTCCTTATCCTGTCCTGTTTCCAGAGCTTGGAGCCTGACGGCCAAGCGCTGCTTTTCGATCAGACCCTTGAGAGCGATTGCCCGGGGCCCAAAAAACGTAGGTTTCACCGAGGCCGGCAATGTGCTCGATGATCACCGCAGCGCGAATGCAGACTCAGAATCGGAGGAATTATAGCAACAAAATCAAGGCAAAGACAAGCTCGGCGAACGATGGCGTCGCCTTGCCGGCACGCTGCCGCAGCGACGGCTTTTTTCCGCCGCAAGGGGCGGAACCCAACGGGGCTTCCGTATAATAAGCGCCCCATGAATCTATTCCGAGCCCTGCTGACGGTCAGCGGCTTCACGCTCTTGTCGCGCGTGACCGGTCTGGCCCGTGAGACGCTGATCGCGCGCGCGTTCGGCGCCAGCCAATATACCGACGCCTTCTACGTTGCGTTCCGCATCCCGAACCTGCTGCGCCGGTTGTCGGCGGAGGGCGCGTTCTCGCAGGCCTTCGTGCCGATCCTCGCCGAGTTCAAGAACCAGAAGGGGCACGACGCGACCAAGGCGCTGGTCGACGCGATGTCCACCGTGCTGGCTTGGGCGCTCGCGCTGTTGTCGCTGGCCGGGGTAGCCGGCGCGGCCTGGGTGGTCTACGCGGTGGCCTCGGGCCTGAGCGCCGATGGCCAGGCCTTTCCGCTGGCGGTGACGATGACGCGGATCATGTTCCCGTACATCATCTTCATCTCGCTGACCACGTTGGCCTCGGGCGTGCTCAACACCTACAAGAACTTCTCGCTGCCGGCCTTCGCGCCGGTACTGCTGAACGTCTCCTTCATCGGCGCTGCGGCCTTCGTCGCGCCGCACCTGAAGATGCCGGTGTATGCGCTGGCCTGGGCCGTGATCGTCGGCGGCCTGCTGCAGTTCGTGGTGCAGTGGCCGGGCCTGAAGCGCATCGACATGGTGCCGCGCATCGGCCTGAACCCCTGGCGCGCGCTGGCCCATCCGGGCGTCAAGCGGGTGCTGGCCAAGATGGTGCCGGCCACCTTCGCGGTCTCGGTGGCTCAGCTCTCGCTGATCATCAACACCAATATCGCCTCGCGGCTCGGGCAGGGCGCGGTGTCCTGGATCAACTACGCCGACCGCCTGATGGAATTCCCGACCGCTCTGCTCGGCGTGGCGCTCGGCACGATCCTGCTGCCGAGCCTGTCGAAGGCGCACGTCGATGCCGACGCGACCGAGTATTCGGCCCTGCTCGGCTGGGGCCTGCGCGTGACCTTCCTGCTCGCGGCTCCCAGCGCGCTGGGCCTGTTGGTGTTCGCCGAACCGCTCACCGCCACGCTGTTCAACTACGGCAAGTTCGACGCGCACACGGTGGAGATGGTGTCGCGCGCGCTGGCCGCCTACGGCATCGGCCTGGTCGGCATCATCCTGATCAAGATCCTCGCGCCTGGCTTCTATGCCAAGCAGGACATCAAGACGCCGGTGAAGATCGCGATCGTGGTGCTGATCGTCACCCAGCTGTCGAACTATGTGTTCGTGCCGATCCTCGGCCATGCGGGTCTGACGCTCAGCATCGGGGTGGGCGCCTCGCTCAATTCGCTGCTGCTGTTCATCGGCCTGCGCCGGCGCGGCATCTACCAGCCCTCGCCGGGCTGGCCGCGCTTCTTCCTACAACTGCTCGGCGCCTCGCTGGTGCTGGCCGGGGTGATGCACTGGTTCGCGATCAGCTTCGACTGGACGGGGCTGCGCGCCGAGCCGCTGGCGCGCATCGCGCTGACGGCGGCGAGTCTGATCCTGTTCGCCGCACTATATTTCGGTATGTTGTGGTTGATGGGCTTCAAGTACGCGTATTTCCGCCGCCGCGCCAAATGACGAACACCATGACCCGAGTACTCGATTTCTTCAGCACCCTGGTGGCCGAGGACGACAGCCTGCCGCTGACCGAGGCCGCGCTCTCGCTCGCGCAGGATGCCTACCCGGACCTCGACATGCAGGCCGTGCTGGCCGAGTTCGACGCGCTGGTGCTGCGTTTTCGCCGGCGCGCGCGCGCCGAGACGAGCGAGCGCGACAAGGTCGATGCGCTCAACAACTTCTTCTTCCGCGAGCTCGGTTTCGCCTGCAACCACAACTACTATTACGATCCCAACAACAGCTACCTGAACATGGTGGCCAAGCGCCGCCGCAGGATCCCGATCTCGCTGGCGGTGATCTACCTGGAGCTGGCCGGGCAGATCGGCCTGTCGGTGCGCGGCGTGTCGTTCCCCGGCCATTTCCTGCTGCGCGCGAGCCTGCCCGACGGCGATGCGATGATCGACCCGACCACCGGCCGTTCGCTGTCCGAATCGGACTTGGTCGAGATGCTCGAGCCCTATGTCGCCCATCCCGAGCAGACCATGGCGAGCACGCTGCGCGCGCTGCTGCAGCCGGCCACCAGCCGCGAGGTGCTGGCGCGCATGCTCAACAACCTGAAGGCGATCTACCTGCAGACCGAACGCTGGCAGCGCCTGCTGGCGGTCCAGCAGCGGCTGGTGGTGCTGCTGCCGGGCCAGCTCGACGAGGTGCGCGACCGCGGTTTCGCCTATGCGCGGCTCGACTACCTGCGGCCCGCGCTCGAGGATCTCGAGATGTATCTCGACGAGTGCCCGGAGGCGGTGGACGCCACCATCGTCGAGGCGCAGTTGAGCGAGCTGCGCCAGCGTATGCGGCGCGGCGACGAGGATTGAGGCAGCGGCCCGCCCGACGCCGGCCGGGCCGGCACCGATGAAGAACGCCCGCGATTCCCTCACCGAGAATCGCGGGCGTTGTCACATCGGGCAGGTTGCGCGCTTACTTCGGCTGCATCCGGATCGCGCCGTCCAGGCGGATCACCTCGCCGTTGAGCATGGTGTTCTCGAGGATCTGCCGCGCCAGCATCGCGTATTCCTCGGGCTGGCCCAGGCGCGGGGCGGGAACGGCACCACCGCGCCGAGCGCGTCCTGCACCTCCTGCGGCATGCCGAGCAGCATCGGCGTCTCGAAGATGCCGGGCGCGATCGTCATCACGCGGATCGCGTTGCGCGACAGGTCGCGCGCCAGCGGCAGCGTCATGCCGGGCACGCCGGCCTTCGAGGCGGCGTAGGCGGCCTGGCCGATCTGGCCGTCGAAGGCGGCCACCGAGGCGGTATTGATGATCACGCCGCGCTCGCCCGAGGCGGCCGGCGTGTTGGCCGACATCGCTGCGGCCGCCAGGCGCGCCATGTTGAAGGCGCCCACCAGGTTGATCGAGACCACCTTGGCGAACAGTTCGAGCGCATGCGGGCCGTCCTTGCCGACCGTCTTCGCGGCGGGCGCGATGCCCGCGCAGTTGATCAGCCCGCGCAGCGTGCCGAGCCGGGTGGCCGCTTCCACGGCGGCCTTGGCATCGTCCTCGCGCGTGACGTCGCAGGCCGTGAATACGCCGCCCAGTTCCCGCGCCAGCGCCTCGCCGGCCTCGCGGTTCAGGTCCGCCAGCACCACCTTGGCGCCCGCGCCGGCCAGCATGCGCGCCGTGCCGGCGCCCAGGCCCGAGGCGCCGCCCGTGATCAGAAACACGTTGTCGCGTAGTTCCATCCTTGCTCCTGTTGGTTTGTCATCTGCGATGCCGGTCGATTGTACGGAAGGCGGCGCGCCGGCGGCGTGAAGCGAACGATCGTGCGTTTTTCGGTCGCGAGACGAAATCGGGATAGGGGCGGTCAGAAGCCTGACCGTTCCCCTCCCACACCACCCGGCGTGCGGGTCCGCACCGGGCGGTTCGAGTAGTTGAGGCTATGAGCGTCGGGGTACGCCGAGACGGTCGAAGTAACCAGTGGAGAGCACGAGATGCAGCGCTCGCCCACTGGTGTGCCACCATCGGCGGCTATGACCAGCGGCCTTCCGCGCAGCCGATTCCGACGCGCCCAGCGCTAGTAGCTCTCGATAGACCGTCGTACCCCGACGCCAGTGCTTGAGCTGCAATGCACGCAACCGGTGCCTGAGCCACTCGTC
>JAYFRU010000305.1:0-4380 GCA_040946965.1 Burkholderia sp.
CCGTCGGCCTGCGAGGGTCCACCTTCCTTCTTTGCTCCCACCATTCACGGGTGGGAGGCGTTCATATCATTTCTCCTCGCTCGCATTAATGGGGCCGGGAATTGACGCGCTCGGGCGGACGTTTGAACGTGCCCAAACGGGTCCAGAACGGCATGCCGAGGAAGAACGCGAAGTAGATCAGCGCGCAGAGCTGCGCGATCAGCGTCTTGGCCGGCGACGGCGACGGCGTGCCGAGGAAGGCGAGCCTGAAGAAGGCGAGGACGCAGATCCCCAGGAATACCTTGTGGAAGGTCGGCCGGTAGCGGATCGACTTGTCCGGGCTGCGGTCCAGCCAGGGCAGGAAGAACAGCGAGACGACTGCCGAGCCCATCACCACCACGCCCCAGAACTTCGATTCGGTCAGCGCCATGAAGATCACCAGCGCGGCCGCCAGCACCGGCAGCCCGATCCGCCACTTGCCGCGTGCGCGCAGCAGCGCGACGATGCCGAGCAGCACGATCACCACCATCAACACGATCTTGAACGGGTCGGTGGTGGCGCGCAGCATCGCGTAGAAGGCCGTGAAGTACCAGACCGGCGCGATCTCGGGCGGCGTCTGCAGCGGGTTGGCCGGGATGAAGTTGTTGGCTTCCAGGAAGTAGCCGCCCATTTCCGGTGCGAAGAACACGATCAGCGCGAAGATCATCAGGAACACGCAGACGCCGAGGAAATCGTGCACCGAGTAATAGGGATGGAACGGAATGCCGTCGAGCGGGATGCCGTTCTCGTCCTTCTTCTCCTTGATCTCGATGCCGTCCGGGTTGTTCGAGCCCACCTCGTGCAGCGCCACCAGGTGCGCGACCACCAGCCCCACCAGTACCAGCGGGATCGCGATCACGTGGAAGGCGAAGAAGCGGTTCAGCGTCACGTCGGACACCACGTAGTCGCTGCGGATCCAGAGCGAAAGTTCGGGGCCGACGAAGGGAATCGCCGAGAACAGGTTCACGATCACCTGCTCGCCCCAGAACGACATCTGGCCCCAGGGCAGCAGGTAGCCGAAGAAGGCCTCGGCCATCAGGCACAGGAAGATCGCGCAGCCGAAGATCCACACCAGCTCGCGCGGCTTGCGGTAGGAACCGTAGAGCAGGCCGCGAAACATGTGCAGGCAGACCACCACGAAGAACATCGAGGCGCCGGTGGAATGCATGTAGCGGATCAGCCAGCCCCAGGGCACCTCGCGCATGATGTACTCGACCGACGCGAAGGCCAGCGTCGAGTCGGGCTTGTAGTTCATGGTGAGGAAGATGCCGGTGACGATCTGGTTGACCAGCACCAGCAGCGCCAACGAGCCGAAGAAGTACCAAAAGTTGAAGTTCTTCGGCGCGTAGTACTCGGCCACGTGCTTCTTGATCGAGGCCGTGAGCGGGAAGCGCTCGTCGATCCAGCCGATGAAGCCCGTCGTGGAGACATTCTTGTTATCGGTCGCCATCACGCTTCTCCTTTCTCGTCCTTGCCGATCACCACCGTGGTGGCCGAGGTGAACATGTAAGGCGGAATATCGAGATTCTGTGGCGCCGGCTTGTTCTTGAAGACGCGACCGGCCAGGTCGTAGGTCGACCCGTGGCAGGGACAGAGGAAGCCGCCCGGCCAGTCGTCGGGCAGGTTCGGTTGCGGGCCGGGCGTGAAGCGCGAGGTGGGCGTGCAGCCCAGATGCGTGCACACGGCCAGCACGACGAGGATGTTCTTGTGGTCGGTGCGCGAGCGGTACTCGTTGTCGCAGTACGCCGGCAAGGGCATCGAATACAGGTTCCTGGTTTTAGGATCGGCCAGTTCCGGGTCGGCCTTCTTCACGTCGGCGAGCATCGCGTCGGTGCGGTTCAGGATCCAGACCGGCTTGCCGCGCCAGGCCACGGTGACGAGTTCGCCGGGCTTGAGCCCGGCGATGTCGACCTCGACCGGCGCGCCGGCCGCCTTCGCCGACGGCGCAAGCGACGCCGCGAACGGTATGACTGTGGCGACACCACCGACACCGCTTGCTACGGATGTCGCAATCAGCCAGGTACGGCGGCCGCTGTCGACGCGTTTCTCTTCTTTATCTCGCATCTCACGCCCCACTTCTGAGTTGGATTCACCGTCACGACTTCGCATACCGCCGCTAGTGTGCGCGAACGGGGGTCCGATTTTCAAGGCCTGAATCTTGAAATCGACCAGAAGTCATTGATCGGCAAGGGTTTCCCCCCATCACCGATCGACGTTTTCGACTCAGTTGTTAAGCGGATGCTTCATACCGTTTCGTGGGTGCGCCGCCGCATTTCCGCCGTTCTCAGACCGGGTTCGGGATGTCGATGAAGGTGTGTCCGAGGCCGAAATGCTCTGACAAATGGTGGCCCAGCGCCTGGATGCCGTAGCGCTCGGTAGCATGGTGCCCCGCCGCAACGAAGGCTACGCCGCTCTCGGCCGCCGCATGCGTGACGAATTCCGAGGCTTCGCCGGTCAGGAACACGTCGGCGCCCGCGTCGATCGCCGCGTCGAAATAGCTCTGCGCGCCGCCCGTGCACCAGGCCACCCGACGCAGCGGCTGGTCCGCGTCGCCGAGCACCAGCGGCGTGCGCCCCAGCGTGTTCTCGACCTTGGCCGTGAAATGCTCGAGCGAGACCGCCATCGGCAAGGTCGCCATCCAGCCCAGGCCGTGCTCGCCGAAATAGCTGTCGGCCATCAGGCCGAGCCGCGCGCCGAGCTGCGCGTTGTTGCCGAAATCGGGATGCGCGTCGAGCGGCAGGTGGAAGGCGAACAGGTTCAGCTCGTTGGCGATCAGCAGCTTCAGGCGCTGGTACTTGCGGCCCGTCACCTGGGGTGCCTCGTTGCGCCAGAAATAGCCGTGATGGACCAGCACCGCGTCGGCCCCACATTCGACCGCGCGTTCGAGAAAGGCCAGCGAGGCGGTCACGCCGGTGACGATCCGCTCGATGCGGCGGCGTCCCTCGACCTGCAGCCCGTTCGGGCAGTAGTCCTTGAACCGCGTAATGTCGAGGGTATTGTTCAAGTACAATTCGAGATCGATCCGGTCCATATATGCCCCTAATATCTTCAAATGCTTAGACGCTTCTGGCTGTTCTTCGCACAGGCTGTGACGGTGCTGCTCGCGCTGATGTTCATCGTCGCGACCCTCAAGCCGCAGTGGCTACAGCGACAGGGGCAACTCGGCAAGCAGCTGGCGGCGCCGATCGTCGCGCTGCGCGAGGTGGCGCCCGGCGGTGGCGGCGCGCCGCCGGCGCAGGCCTCGTATGCGGATGCCGCGCAGAAGGCCATGCCGGCCGTGGTCAACGTGTTCTCGAGCAAGGACGGCTCGCTGCCCCCCGACCCGCGCGCCAAGGATCCGCTGTTCCGCTATTTCTTCGGTGACCGCAATCCGCGCCGGCAGCCGCAGGAGCCCGCATCGAATCTCGGTTCGGGCGTCATCGTGAGCCCGGAAGGTTACATTCTAACGAACCAGCACGTGGTGGACGGCGCCGACCAGATCGAGGTGGCGCTGGCCGACGGCCGTACTTCAACGGCCAAGGTGATCGGCAACGATCCCGAAACCGACTTGGCCGTGCTCAAGATCAACATGACGAACCTGCCGACCATCACGCTGGGTCGCTCCGATCAGGCGCGCGTCGGCGACGTGGTGCTGGCGATCGGCAACCCGTTCGGCGTCGGCCAGACCGTCACGATGGGCATCATCAGCGCGCTCGGCCGCAACCATCTCGGCATCAACACCTTCGAGAACTTCATCCAGACCGACGCGCCGATCAATCCCGGCAACTCGGGCGGCGCTCTGGTCGACGTGAGTGGCAACCTGCTCGGCATCAACACGGCGATCTACTCGCGCTCGGGCGGCTCGCTCGGGATCGGCTTCGCGATCCCCGTGTCCACCGCGCGCACCGTGCTGGAGAGCATCATCACCACCGGCGCCGTCACGCGCGGCTGGATCGGCGTCGAGCCGCAGGACCTCACCCCCGAGATCGCCGATTCCTTCGGGCTGCAGCAAAAGAGCGGCGCGATCGTCGCCGGGGTGCTGCAGGGCGGCCCGGCCGACAAGGCCGGCATCAAGCCCGGCGATATCCTGACCACGGTCAATAGCGAGCCGATCACCGACACCACGCGCCTGCTCAACGTGGTCGCGCAGATCAAGCCGGGCACGCCGACCCAGGTCGAGGTAGTGCGCAAGACTTGTACGTTCACGGTCACGGTGGTGATCGGCAAGCGCCCACCGCCGCCCAAGCAGGCGCTCGACGACCAGAACAACGACGACGCCGAATAAGCGGGGCGCCTCGGCGCTGCAGCGTAAGCGAGTCGTGTAGGCCGTTCGCCGATTCTCGCGCGCGTGAGCCAAGATGTGGGAATGAGGAGAAATCCGTG
>JAYFRU010000306.1:0-4373 GCA_040946965.1 Burkholderia sp.
AGCGTTGTTTATGAACCGCCGTATGCGGAACCGCACGTGCGGTGGTGTGAGAGGGCGACGGGGGTAACCCCGTCCCCTACTCGATGATGGAGCGCAAGCCATCCAATGACAATCACGCTCAAACCACTGCGCGAACGCACCCTGCTGTGGCTGCTCGCGCTCACGCAGTTCACCGTCATCATGGACTTCATGGTGATGATGCCGCTCGGCCCGCAGATCATGCATGCGTTCGCCATCACGCCGGCGCAGTTCGCCTCGGCCGTTTCGGCGTATTCGCTGTGTTCAGGGCTGTCCGGCCTGTTCGCGGCCACCTATATCGACCGTTGCGACCGACGCCGGCTCTTGCAGGTGACGTACGCGCTGTTCGCGCTCTCGAACCTGGCCTGCGCGCTGGCCGGCAATTTCCACCTGCTGCTGGTGGCGCGGGCCTTCGCCGGCCTGACCGGCGGCGTGCTCGGAGCGATCGTGATGGCGATCGTCAGCGACGTGATCCCGGTGGCGCGCCGGGGCGCGGCCACCGGCGTGATCATGACCGCCTTCTCGATGGCCGCGATCGGTGGCGTGCCGGCCGGCGTGCTGCTGGGCGCGCACTTCAACTGGAGCGCACCGTTCCTGCTGCTGGTGGTGCTGTCGGTGGCGATCTGGCTGGTCGGCACGCGCGTGGTGCCGCCGCTGGCCGAGCATATCGGGCAACCCACGCCGCTGTCGCAGATCCTGCCGCAGCTGTTCCGGCTGCTCAGCCTGCCGCGCCACCTGAAGGCCTTCGCGCTGACCTTCGTGATGATGTGCGGCCACATGCTGGTGATCCCCTTCATCTCGCCGATGCTGGTCGCCAATCACGGCGTGCAGCCGCAGCAGCTGTCCTGGCTCTACATGGCGAGCGGCGCGGCCACCTTGCTGAGCTCGCGGTGGATCGGCCGGCTTTCCGATCGTTACGGCAAGCGCCAGATGTTCCGCGTGATGGTGGTGGTCTCGATGCTGCCGGTGCTGCTCGTGACGCACCTGCCGGCCATGCCCTTCGTGGTGTTGATCGTCTTCTTCGCCTGTTTCATGGTGGCGATGTCGGGCCGGATGGTGCCGATGCAGGCCCTGCTCACCACGGTTCCGGAGCCTGCTCGGCGCGGCGCCTTCCTCAGCGCGAACAGCGCCGTGCAGGCACTGGGCATGGGGATCGGTGCCTGGGCCGGCGGGTTGATGCTGGCGAACGGGCCGAACGGCACGATCGTCGGTTACGGGCTCAACGGCTGGGTGGCGGTGCTCGCGACGCTGATCACCATCGCCTGGGTCGCGCACGTGAAGGGTTCGGGGCACGGACACGCCGATGCCGGCGGGGGCCCTCAGCCGGCTGCGGCGGCCGCCGAATCCTGAGCATCGAGGGGGCCCCGGCGGCACGCGCCGGGCTGGCATGACGACCAAGGGCGCCACGTGATGAACGTGGCGCCCTTGGTTCATGGAGCCGGCGGCGGGGTGTGGCTCAGCGGGCCGTCGCGTTCTCCGGCGTGCGCACGTAGACACGCAGCAGTTCGTCGTCGTCGCCGGGGCGCGCGCCCTGCCAATACGGCTGCCATTCGTCGCCGAGCTTCGGCGCGACCGAGCGCGGGCTCTGCACGATCAGCCAGGTGCAGTGGGTCTGGTTCGGATCGGTGATGGGACGATGCTCGATGTCGGCGAAATAACGCAGCATCGGGGCCTCCGATTCGCCAAGCCCGAGGCTGGCCATGCAGTCGCCCTCGTTCCATTGCTGGGCGATCTCGCGGTCGAGATCGACGAACACCGAACGATAGCTCTTCGCCGCGTCGAGCCAGGGCAGCAGCAGGGTGAAGATCAGGCCCCAGACCAGCACCACGCCGGCGGTCCAGGACAGCGCGCCACGCCACTTGCCGGTCGAGCGCAGCCAGGGCAGCAGCCACACCCAGCCGACGGTCAGCGCCAGGCCGGCGACCGCAAAGGGCAGCTCCAGCGGCGTGGTCCAGTCGAGCGGCAGCCAGCGGCCGAGCCAGCGGATCGGCTCGCGCGAGGCATGGTACGAAGTGACGATCGACCAGACATACCAGGCATAGATCGCCACCACGCCGAACATCAGCCTGCTGGCATAGTCCCAGCATTGCGCGACGCGGCGCGGCAGGCGCGCGATGGCATGGGCGGCGAGCAGCGAGAGCGGCGCGATGAAGGGCAGGATGTAGAGCTGCCGCGAGGTGGCCGACATCTGCAGCACCATCATGCCGATCCCGCCGAACAGGGTGGGCAGCGCCACCGCCGGCTCGCGCCAGGCACGCCAGCGGCCGGCCACGAGCGCATAGGCGGCCAGCGGCCCGACCGGGAAGCCGACCGTCAGCAACGCCCGCCAGATGAACAGCGGCTTGTCGTTCTCGGCGCCGAGCTTGGCGACCGAGAAGCCGAAGAAGCGCCCCACGTTGTTGTCCCAGAACCAGGTCATGAACAGCGTTTCCGAGCGCATCAGCAGCGCGATCGGCCAGATCAGCGCGAACGGCGCGAGCACCAGCCCCGCGATGCCGAGCGAGCGGAAGAAGGCGCGGCTGCGGCAGGCCGGATACAGCACCAGCACGGCGCTGAGCGTCGCGCCGAACACCAGCGGCACGAACAGGCCCTTGGCCATCAGGGCCATGCCCACGCCCAGGCCGAAGCCGGGCGCCACGAAGCGGCTCGCGGGACGGCGCGCCAGCGCCTCCTCGACCAGTTCGAGCAGCGAGGCGAAGGCGATCGCGGCGCCGGCCATCAGCGCGACGTCGGTCATCATGTCGTGGACGTGCTTGACCACCACTAGGGTGCCGGCGCAAAGCGCGAGCGGGCCGAGCACCTGGAGGTCGAGCCAGCGCGCTGCGCCGCTGGCGATGCGCGCGGCGCGCGCAGTGAAGCCGAAGGCGAGCGCGGCGAACAGCGCGCTGGCCAGGCGCGCGGCGTCGTGCAGCGGCAGGTAGCGGCCGAACAGCCAGGCCAGCGCGGCGGCGGTCCAGTCGTAGAGTGGCGGCTTTTCCATGAAGGGCTGGCCGGCGTTGCTCGGCACCACCAGGTCGCCGGTGTCGAGCATGTGCTGGATGATGCCGAAGGTATAGGTCTCGTCCTGCTTCCACGGATCGTGGCCGACGATGCCGGGCAGCAGGTAGGCGCAGGCGATCGCGATGGCCAGTACCCAGACGCGCCAGCCGGCCTGCGCGAACGCGGCGGGCCAGCCGGGCGCATCGGTGCGGGTATCGGACCAGAGCAGCCTCACGCCCAGCGCGGCGCGCCGGCTGGTGCCCGGCGAACGGCCTTGGGGCTGGAGGGCATGACGGATCGGGGCGCGCGCGGACGAGCGCGAGCCGCCGGGAGTGGAAGGTTCCTGCATCGAAAAACGTCTCAGAAGTCGGTGATTCGACCGGCTGCCTGGCTCGGTCGATGGTCGTGCCGTGGGGAGGCGGAGTCGCGGTACGAGCCGCGATGGTCGCTAGTAGACCATGTTTTTATTACGGCTTGTTACGAAAACTGTGCGTGTTATGTGCGATTTTTTCGCGCATGTGCCGTTTTGTGATTTGTACGTTTGCGCTGTCGTTTTTGCGACACAGACAAGGCGAGGAGCCGCTCGGGCGTCAGGTGCCTGCGGGCCTCGACAGCGGCGCCGGGCGCGGGTGGCGCGCCGCGCCGCTCACCCGCGGATCAAGGCCTCAACGTCCGCCGCCGACATCGACCAGGGTGCCCGTCACTTAGGACGCGGCATCGCCGAGCAGCCAGGCGATCGCCTCGGCGACTTCGTCGGCGCGGCCCGGTCGTCCGATCGGCGTCTGCACGCCGAGCCGGGCCGCGCGATCGGGCTGGCCGCCGCTGGCATGGATCTCGGTGTCGATCAGCCCGGGGCGCACGGCATTCACGCGCACGCCGTGCGGCGCGAGTTCCTTGGCCAGGCCCAGCGTGAGCGTATCGACGGCGCCCTTGGAGCCGGCGTAGTCGACATATTCGTTCGGCGAGCCAAGCCGCGCGGCCAGCGAGGAGACATTGACGATCGCGCCGCCGCAGCCGCCGCGATCGGTCGGCAGGCGCCGCGTCGCCTCGCGCGCGCAGAGGTAGGTGCCCAGTACGTTGACCTCGAACATGCGCGTGAGGCGCGTCAGCGTCATCTCGGCGAGCGGCTGCGGGGCGGCGACGATGCCGGCGTTGTTGACCAGTGCGTCGAGCGGGCTCAGCTCGCGTTCGACGTGGTCGAACATGGCGATTACCTCGGCCTCGACGGCCACGTCGCCGCGCACGGTGGTGACGCGCGCTGGCCGGCGCGCAGCTCGCCGGCCAGCGCCGCAGCTGCGGCGTAAGGGACTCGGCTAGGCCGTCCGCTATTGGTATTTGAACTGACGGATGATGGGTGCCTTTGAATGGACGAGGAC
>JAYFRU010000307.1:0-4358 GCA_040946965.1 Burkholderia sp.
GTCGCGGTTCGCGTCGGCGTAAGCAACCGCATGGCGGGCCGCGCTCGTCCGCAATCCGTTCGCATCGCCTGCAATCACCACCACGTGGGCTACTCCGTCCTCATGCTCGATTTATGCAACAACGCCCGAACTGGCGATACAGGCCATCTTGTTGACGCCGGCCTGTTCGACCACGGCATCCACGCCGACGGCCCGCACCCCTTCCCGATAGAACAGCGTCTCGGTCGCGTCGAGCAGTTGGGCATGGGCGGTCGCGCCGGCCGTCGGCGAGTGGCGCGAGGCACCTGCGGATTTGGCGGAAGCTGCGTTCATGAACAATAACCTCGATCGATGCGGGTGAATTGAATTCGAGGCTTGACATGTTACTGACCGGTAACTACGATCACAAGCATTTGTGACTGAGCGGTAACGCCGCAGTCGCACCGTCAACGGGGTCAGAAAGCCGGCATGCTTCGCCCAGCCAGGCGCGGCCGCAACTGGAGTGGTTGGGATGAGCTGGATTGCAGCGAGCGCTCGCGGGCGCTTCCTTACGGCTGGGTGGCGGCTGCGGTGGTATTCCTGATCCTGCTGGTGGCGGCCGGCACGCGCGCCACGCCGAGCGTGCTGATGGTGCCGCTCGGCAACGAGTTCGGCTGGGGCCGCGCCACGGTCTCGCTGGCGATCTCGATCAATATCGCGCTGTACGGCCTGACCGGGCCGTTCGCGGCGGCCGCGATGCAGCGCTTCGGCCTGCGTCCCACCATCCTCACCGCGCTGGTGGTGATGGGCACGGGCGTGGCCCTGTCGTCGATGATGACGGCCACCTGGCAGATGGTGCTGATGGTCGGCAGCGCCACCGGCGTGGCCGCGCTGACGCTGTCGGCGACCTTCGTGAATCGCTGGTTCGTGGCGCGTCGCGAGCTGGTGATGGCATGCTGGCCTCGATCTCGGAGCATCACGGCTGGCGGCCGGTGGTGCTGGCGATCGTGGTGCCGCTGGTGATCTTCCTGCTGCCGGAGCGGCCGGCCGACGTGCAGCTGCGCCCCTACGGCGAACCCGAGGATGCGCCGCGCGCGGCCGAGGCGGCCCGGCAGCATCCGCTCGCGACCGCCTTCGAGGCGCTGTTCAGCGCCGCGCGGCGCCGCGACTTTCTTCAGCTTCTTCATCTGCGGCGCCAGCACCAGCGGCTATGTCGGCTCGCACCTGATCGCGATGTGCAGCGACTACGGCAAGAGCGAGGTGCAGGGTGCCTCGCTGCTGGCCGCGATGGGCATCTTCGACCTGATCGGCACCACCGCCTCGGGCTGGCTGTCGGACCGCTACGACAGCCGCGTGCTGCTGTTCTGGTACTACGGCCTGCGCGGGCTGTCGCTGATCTACCTGCCGCATGCCTTTGGCATCGACTTCTTCGGCCTGCCGGTGTTCTACGGCCTCGACTGGATCGCCACTGTGCCGCCCACCGTGTGCGCCTGGCCACCGACATCTGGGCCAAGGATCGCGCGCCGATCGTGTTCGGCTGGATCGTCGCCGGCCACCAGCTCGGCGCGCGGCCTTCGCCACGCTCGGCACCGGCCTGCTGCGCGCGAGCCTGGGTACCTACACGCTGGCCTCGATGATCTCGGGCGGGCCTGTGCATCGTCGGCGCGCTGATCGTGCTGCGCATCGGGCGTGGCCGCACGCGCAGCGTGCCGCAGACGGCCTGAGCCGGGGACGAGACGAAGGCGGGCGAGAGGCGCAGCGCAGGCAAGGGCATGGCGGCTGGCCGCCTCGCGCCGGTCCGCCGGTCTCTCCCGCCTGCGGCGGGGGCCGCCGCGCCCGCATCCGCATTGCTTTGCAATCCCGATCCCTGCCATACGCGTCCGGCAGCGAACGGGTATCCTTGCGGTTCTCCGGGGCTTGTGCCCTTTTTCGACTACGAGGAACCGCATGTCCGTCAAACCTGCACCTACCGCTGTGTCGATCCACGAACTGATCGCGGGGCGCTGGAGCCCGCGCGCCTATTCGAACCAGCCGATCAGCGGCGAGCACCTGCATGCGCTGCTGGAGGCCGCGCGCTGGGCGCCGTCGGCCTACAACGCGCAGCCCTGGCGCTTCGTGGTGTTCGAGCGCGCGCGCGACGAGGCCGCCTTCAAGAAGGCCTTCGCCACGCTGGTGCCGTTCAACCAGGCCTGGAATGCCCCCGCCCCGGTGCTGATCGCAGTGACCTCGCACACGCTGACCTCGAAGGGCGAGCCGAGCACCACCGCGTTCTACGACGCGGGCGCGGCGGCGATGGCGCTGGTGCTGCAGGCGCATGCGCTGGGCCTGGCCGCCCACCAGATGAGCGGCTTCGACCCGAAGGCGTTCAGCGAGGCCTTCGCGGTGCCGGCCGACGTCGAGATCATCGCGATGATCTCGGTGGGTCATTACGGCGACGCAGAGAAGCTCGACCCGGTGCTGCGCGATCGCGAACGCGCGCCGCGCACCCGCAACGCGATCGGCGAGATCGCCTATCAGGGCGGCTGGAAAGTGCCGTTCGCGGGCGCCTGAGGCGGTCGAGGCAGCCGAGGCGGCTGATCGCCCGTGCCGCCCCGCCGGCGAGCCGGGCCGGGCCGCAACCGGATGCGCGCCGCGCCGTCGCCACGACGGGCGGCGCGCGTTTTTCATGGCGCCCGGCGAGCAGCGTGCCGGGCGGCCCGCTCGCGGTACCGTGCCGCGGCTGCCGGATCACGCGGCGGGCGCGGCAGGCCACCGCCAGGCACGGCCGTCGCTCGAACCGTCCCCGATTTCCCGAGCCGCGCGCCCGTTGTAGGGCCGCGCGCTTCTGTGTTAAAAAGCCCCCCTTTCCGCTTCGCGCCCGTCCCGTCGGCGTTTCATTTCCCATGAGCTACTGCGCGATCGATTTCGGCACGTCCAACTCCGCCGTCGCCCTGCCGGACCCGGCGCGGGAGGGAGCGATGCGGCTCGCGCCCGTCGAGGGCGAGCACCGCACCCTGCCGACGTCCATCTTCTTCAACAACGACGAGGGCACGCGCGAGTTCGGCCGTGCCGCGCTGGCCTCCTACATCGGCGGTTTCGATGGCCGGCTGATGCGCTCGATGAAGAGCATCCTCGGCTCGCCGCTGGCGGAAACCACCACCGACCTCGGCGACGGCAGCGGCATCGCCTACACCGAGGTGATCGCGATCTTCATGCAGCATCTGACCCGCAAGGCGCAGGCCTGCTCGGGCGGCGCGATCGATCGCGCGGTGCTGGGCCGGCCGGTGTTCTTCGTTGACGACGATCCGCGCGCCGACCTCCTCGCCGAGCAGCAGCTCGCGGCGGCTGCGCAGTCGGTGGGCCTGAAGGAGGTGCATTTCCAGTACGAGCCGATCGCGGCCGCGTTCGACTACGAGTCGCGCCAGTCCGCCGAAACGCTGGTGCTGGTGGCCGACATCGGCGGCGGCACCTCGGACTTCTCGCTGGTGCGCGTCGGCCCCGAGCGCATGGCGCGGCTCGAGCGCAAGGACGACGTGCTCGGGCATCACGGCGTGCACGTGGCCGGCACCGACTACGACCGCCGCGTCGAACTGGCCTCGATCATGCCGGCCTTCGGCTACCGTTCGCTGGACCCGGAAGGCCGCGAGCTGCCGAACCGGGTCTACTGCGACCTCGCCACCTGGCACCTGATCAATACGGTCTACACGCCCAAGCGGCTTGCCGAGCTCAAGCTGATGAAGCATCTGTATGTGGATGTGCGCCAGTTCGAGCGCCTGGTGCGGGTGGTCGAGCAGCACTTCGGCCACGCGCTGATGGCGCGCGCCGAGGAGGCCAAGATCGGCGTGGCGGCGGGCGGGGAGACCATGATCGACCTGAACGAGGTCGAGGAAGACCTGCAGATCGCCTTCGATGCGGCGCGCCTGGTGGATGCCAGCGTCGACGACACCGCGCGCATCGTCGAGGCCGCGCGCGAGACCTTGCGGCTGGCCGGCATCGCGCCGCGCGAACTGGGCGCGCTCTACTTCACGGGCGGCTCGACCGGGCTGGCCTTCCTGTCGGGCGCGCTGGCCGCCGCCTTCCCCGATGCCGAGCCGGTGTTCGGCGATCGCCTCGCCAGCGTCGCCACGGGCCTCGGGATCCACGCGCGACGCCTGTTCGGCTGAGCCTCTGTCGGCGCGCTCGTGCGGGCCCTGGCGTCCAGCCGCTCGGCGGGCGCGCGAATTGCATCCGCTGCCGGGCTTCGTGTCGCGCCGACGCGCCAACCCGGCCAGCATGCCTCGATGACAAATCGCCGCTCGCCGCGCCGATTCCCGGCGTGGCGACCCGAACCGCTGCACTAATATCGGTGTGTATCGGATCCGGTTACATAGACACGGTTTTGCGATCAGGCGGCGCGCGGCAAGAGCGCTGCCTGACGGGCT
>JAYFRU010000308.1:0-4339 GCA_040946965.1 Burkholderia sp.
ACCACCCAGCCCTCGGTCGTCAGCATCACGCAGGCCACCGAGGTCGGCAGCGTCTACACGCTCGACGAGATCGGCACGATCGGCGAGATCTGCCGCGAGACCGCCTGCCGCTGCACATGGACGGCGCGCGCTTCGCCAATGCGCTGGTCTCGCTGGGATGCTCGCCGGCCGAGATGACGTGGCGCGCCGGCGTCGACGTGCTGTCGTTCGGCGCGACCAAGAACGGCGTGCCGGGCTCCGAGGCGGTGGTGCTGTTCGATCCGCGCCGCGCCGGGGAATTGGCCTTCCGCCGCAAGCGCGCGGGCCAGCTCGCCTCGAAGATGCGCTTCCTGTCGGCCCCGCTCGACGCCTACCTGGCCGACGATCTCTGGCTGCGCAATGCGCGTCACGCCAATGCCATGGCGCAGCGTCTCGCGGCCGGGCTGGCCGTCGTGCCGGGCGTCTCGATGACGGGCGCCGCCGAGGCCAACATCCTGTTCTGCCGGCTCCCGCAGCCGGTGATCGCCGGCCTGCTGGCGGCCGGCGTGCGCTTCTATCACGATCGCTGGGAACCGGGCGTGGTGCGCTTCGTCACCTCGTTCGCCACCACCGGGGAAGAAGTCGACCGCCTGCTGGACATCGCGCGCGCCGCGGCTCGCTGAAGCCGCGGACAAGCCAGCGCCCTGGAGGGCCTCAAAGCGCCTTGATACGCTCCGATGAGGCTCAGTAGCGCGACGGCGCGCAGCCGAACGCGCGCCGGAAGGCGCGGTTGAAATGGCTCTGGTCGTAGAAACCGACGGCCTGCGCAACCTCGGCGATCGACGCCGTGCCCCGGTGCAGCATCAGGCAGGCGCGCTCCAGGCGCAGCCGCACCAGCCAGGCGTGCGGCGTCATCGAGGCACTGCGCTTGAAGAGCTTGAGGAAGACGAAACGGTCGAGCTCGCAGAGCGCGGCCAGTTCGTCGAGCGTGATCTTGTCGGCCAGATGCGCCTCGCAATAATCGCGCACGCGCTGCCATTGCAGGTCCGACAAGGCGCCCGCCACCTGCCGCGGCGCCCAGGCGCGCGATTGCGCGAACAGGCGCTCGAGCGCCACCAGCCAGGCCGACTGCACGCCCAGCGGGGCATCGTGGAACTCGCCGCGCAGCGCCGCGTGAATCGCGTTGAGCCGCTGCGCGAGCCCCGGATCCTCGAGCGAGGCACCCTGCAGCGCAGGCTCCCGCGTGCTGCCCGACAGTTCCACCGCCAGCCCGGCCATCAGCTCGGGCGGCAGGCGGAAGGTCTTCAGCGTGTAGGCGCCGTCGCCGACGCGCGTGCCGTCATGCACCTCGCCCGGCGGCATCAGCGAGACGCTGCCGGGGCCGAGCAGCACGGTCTTGCCGCCGAACTGCTGGCGCTGGACGCCCTCGGTCACCACGCCGACGTGGAAATCGAGGTGGTAATGTCGATCGAAGCGGAATTCGCTGAAACGCGCGTCACCGAGCACGAGTCCGGGGACATCGCGGCTGCGGGTGTATTCGACGCGGTCTTTCATGGGAGGCGGCTGGATGCGGGAAGGCGGGAACAGGCCCTTGCCGCCCCGGTGGCGCGGCACGTCGGGGCGCAACCCCGGCGCGTCCGAGCTTAGCATGTCCGGCCCCGGACCGCCGGGGCCGCACTCGCCGTGCAAGCCAATATCGGCTGTTTATTCGGTCGACATCGGCGCCGACGAGGGCGCTGCGAACGGATAGGTATCCGAGGACGATTTCGCGATCCGGTTCGACTCGCAGGCCGGCCGGAAGATGTCGCCGTGCCGCGGCGGCGACAGCATGGACGCGCTGGCCGCGAGCACGGCCAGCGAGGCGAGCCCGATGCCGGCACCCAGCAGCCCGCCGCCGCCCTCGCCGCGCAGCATGGCATACGGCGGCGGCCAGGTGACGTCGGCCCGGCAGGTGGGCTCGGGCGCGACCGACTTGTTCAGCGTGCCGTTCGCGGCGTCGCGAACGTTCTGTTCGGCGACGCCCGCGCTCGCGCCGATCGAGCCGGACAGCATCGCGGCGGCGAGCAGGCTCGCCAATAGGGATTGGATACGCACCGGCGCCCCCTGAAATTTGATCGTTCTGGTGAATGCCCGCAGTGTAGACGGATCGGCCGCGCCGCCTGTCGAATTTTGTAAGCGCTTTGTGACAGGCCTCGCCGGCACTCATTCCGGCTCGTGGCAGACCACGCAGAGCTTGTTGCCGTCGGGATCGCGGAAATACGCGCCGTAGTAATCGCGGTGGTAATGGGGACGCAAGCCGGGCGGTCCTTCGCAACGGCCGCCGGCGGCCAGCGCGAGCGCATGGCAACGCGCCACGGTGGCGCGATCACGCGCCAGCAGAGCCTGCATCTGGCCGTTGCCGGGCGCCGGCGCGCCGCCGTCGAACGGGCGGCAGATCAGGAACAGCGGCCGTGCCGCCTCGGCCGGCATCCATCCCGCCATGTCGGGCGGATTGCGGAATTTCAGCCGCAGGCCCAGCGCCTCCATCAGCGGTGCGTAGAACGCGTAGGCCCGCTCCACATCCTCGACACCGATACAGACATGCGACAGCATCGACGGCTCTTGGAAAAGGAATGTCCCGATCATGCCACGCCGCGCCGCCGCTTGCGCCGAGCCGCCGGCCGGCACGCCCAAAACGAAACACCCCGGGGCCGAGGCCACCGGGGTGTTTCGGGTCAGGCTAGACCGCCGACCGGTGCCGATCAGGCACGCTTGTCGATCGCGGTCGCTTCACGCGGCGCGGAGCCGATGAACAGCTGACGCGGACGGCCGATCTTCTGCTCCGGATCGCCGATCATTTCGTTCCACTGGCCGATCCAGCCGACGGTACGTGCCATCGCGAAGATGCAGGTGAACATCGAGGTCGGGATGCCCAGCGCGCGCTGGACGATGCCCGAGTAGAAGTCGACGTTCGGATACAGCTTGCGCGACACGAAGTATTCGTCTTCCAGCGCGATCTTCTCGAGCTGCATGGCGAGCTTGAACAGCGGGTCGTCATGCAGGCCCAGTTCGTTCAGCACTTCGTAGCAGGTCTCGCGCATCAGCTTGGCGCGCGGGTCGTAGTTCTTGTAGACGCGGTGACCGAAGCCCATCAGCTTCACACCCGAGTTCTTGTCCTTCACCTGCTTGATGAACTCGGGGATGTTGTCGGGCGAGCCGATCTGCTCGAGCATGTTCAGCGCGGCTTCGTTCGCGCCGCCGTGCGCCGGGCCCCACAGACAGGCGATACCGGCCGCGATACACGCGAACGGGTTGGCGCCCGAGGAACCCGCCAGGCGGACCGTCGAGGTCGAGGCGTTCTGCTCGTGGTCGGCGTGCAGGATCAGGATGCGATCGAGCGCGCGAACCAGCACGTCGTTGACCTTGTACTCCTCGCACGGGTTCGAGAACATCATGTGCATGAAGTTCGCGCTGTACGAGAGCTCGTTCTTCGGATAGACGAAGGGCTGGCCGATGCTGTACTTGTAGGCCATCGCGACCAGCGTCGGCAGCTTGGCGATCATGCGGATCGCCGAGACTTCGCGGTGACGCGGATCGTTGATGTCGAGCGAGTCGTGGTAGAACGCCGACAGCGCGCCCACCGCAGCGACCAGGATCGCCATCGGGTGCGCGTCGCGACGGAAGCCGCGGAAGAAGAAGTGCATCTGCTCGTGGACCATCGTGTGCTTCGTGACGGTCTCGACGAATTCCTTCTTCTGGGCGACGTTCGGCAGCTCGCCCTTGAGCAGCAGGTAGCAGGTCTCGAGGAAGTCGGCGTTTTGCGCGAGATTGTCGATCGGGTAACCGCGGTACAGCAGCTCGCCCTTGTCCCCGTCAATGTACGTGATCGCCGAATTGCACGACGCCGTGGACATGAAGCCCGGGTCGTACGTGAACTTGCCGGTCTGGCCGTACAGCTTGCGGATGTCGATCACGTCCGGGCCCATCGTGCCCTTGTAGATCGGCAGTTCGACGCTCGGCGAATTGTCACTGAACGATAGCGTGGCTTTAACATCAGACGGGATCATGGCACATCCTCAATCGAAAATGGAAACGGGATTCGATAACGGGCGCGGCGCTCTCACACGCTGCGCAGCATCTCCAGCAGCCGGGAAACATCCGGGCCGGCAAGGTCGCCTTCCGGTTCCTTGCGCGCGAGCAGCAAGTCCATCAGGTCGTTGTCGGATAGTTCGAGCAGGCGGGTCAAGGCGCCTACATCGGTATCGGTGAGGTCATGCTCGTATCGGCTGAAGAAACGCTCGATGATGAGATCGTTCTCCAGCAGACCGCGGGGGGGGGGGGGGGGGGGGGGGGGGGGGGGGGGGGGGGGGGGGGGGGGGGGGGGGGGGGGGGGGGGGGGGGG
>JAYFRU010000309.1:0-4320 GCA_040946965.1 Burkholderia sp.
CCGCTCGACGGTACTTGGCAGGAAACACCAGGTGGTACAGCAACACCGTCACGTTGTGACTCTTGTGGATGTATTCGTTCATCCCCCAAAGTCTACGCCGCAAACGGCGGGGAATAGAACCCGAAGAGATTTAATGCAACAGGAGTTGGCCGTTGCCCCCTCCGTGACAGGCAGGGTTGCAATCCTTCGCGATGCGCGGGAACGGGGTACGGCGGCGCGTGTCGGCGCGGTGGCCATCGAGGTGGCCGGGCGTCGGTCCGATGACGGGCTGGAAGCCGGTCGGCGCGCGGCGAACGGGAAGCAGCACAGCGGGAAGCAGAACGACAACGAGGTCTGTTTGGGGATCGAAGCAATGCATGCGCGTGGCCTGCGGGCCGCGCGGGTCCGCTCGGCGGACCCGGAATGGCCGGTGCCGGTTGCAATGGGCATGCAAATTGCTGATTTGCCGGAGCAGAACGAGACCTGCCGCGCGAGGCGCGCGGCGGATCAGGCAAGCGCGCTTCGGGCGCCCGGCATTCTTGGCGGTTTGAGTATTGTGCGGAATACGTTTTTCTTGAATCGTCCGGCCGGCGCGGCAGCGCGGGCGGGCGAGACGGCGGGCAAGATCGATGCACCGATGATGTGCGTCGCGATGCCCGTCTTCGGGGCAGGAGTTTCCGGCGGCGCGATGCGCGGCACCGGATCCGCCTCGATCGCGCGCGACGCGGCGAGCTCGCCACGCCGTCGATGCGCTCGCATCGGCGGCGGGCGGGTCGGCCGCCGGGCAACAGGCCGGCGCCGCCGACATCAGGCCGACGCGGCATGCCGCGCGGTCGTGCCGGAATGCGAGCCGGCAGGACGAGCGCATCGCAGCGCGCGCCCCCACCTCATGTCCGTTCCACGGGTTCCGTTCGCGCGCCGTCCGGCGGCGGGCGTGCGCGCGAGCGCGGACAGGCGGTATGCGGCGTACCTGGGTGTAAGGATGCCTAACGACTTCATGGAGGCCAGGATCAACGTCCTCGATGTCGTGACGATGTAGCGACGGGACTCGTGACGGCACCGGAATCGTGCGGTGCCGTTTTTGTATCCGTCCCGGCGGCAGGCCATGGTGTACCAGCCATGCGCGCCGCGCCGGGGCGTCATCACCCTTATCGGTATTTATTCGTACCCGCAGTGCTGTCGAGAGCGTGTATCCATCGCTTATCCGTGTGGAGCAGCGTCTGTCCGGCGGCACGGACCAAGGAGCTTTTAATGGATATTTTCGTCCAGCAGGTCATCAACGGGCTGGTGCTCGGCAGTGTGTACGCCATCATCGCGTTGGGCTACACGATGGTGTACGGCATTCTCGGCATCATCAACTTCGCGCACGGCGACGTGCTGATGATCGGTGCCATGGTGGCCCTGTCGGCGATCACGGTGCTGCAGAACCACTTCCCGGAACTGGACAACGTCGCTACCCTGACGATCGGCCTGGTGATCGCCGCTGCGGTTTGCGCCGCGGTCGGCTTCACCATCGAACGCGTCGCCTTCCGGCCGCTGCGGCGCGCGCCGCGTCTGGCCCCGCTGATCACCGCGATCGGGGTGTCGATCCTGCTGCAGACGGCTGCCATGATGATCTGGTCGCGCAACCCGCTGCCGTTCCCGCAGCTGCTGTCGACCAATCCGCTCAACGTGATCCATCCGACCGACACCACGCCCGGCGCGGTGATCTCGCCGACCGAAATCGTGATCATCGCGGTGGCCTTCCTGGTGATGGCGGGCCTGCTGTTGCTGGTGCACAAGACCAAGCTCGGCCGTGCCATGCGCGCGATCTCGGAGAACCCGAACAACGCCAGCCTGATGGGCGTGAACCCGAACTTCGTGATCTCGGCCACCTTCATGATCGGCTCGGCGCTGGCCGCGCTGGCCGGCATGATGATCGCCTCGGAATACGGCAACGTGCACTTCTACATGGGCTTCATCCCGGGCATGAAGGCATTCACGGCGGCGGTGCTGGGCGGCATCGGCAACCTCGGCGGCGCAATGGTGGGCGGTGTGCTGCTCGGCCTGATCGAGCAGTTGGACGCCGGCTACATCGGCAACCTGACGGGCGGCGTGTTCGGCAGTAATTACCAGGACGTGTTCGCCTTCGTGGTGCTGATCATCGTGCTGGTGTTCCGTCCGTCTGGCCTGCTCGGCGAACGTGTGGCCGATCGCGCATAAGGAGACCAAGATGACTTCCATTCAACCGATCGAAACCTCGACCACGCTCGTCGAAGAGCGCAATACCGCCAAGACGCTGACCATCGGCGTGGTGCTGGCGATCCTGGTCGCCGCCGCGCCGTTCGTGATCGGCGCTGCGGGCGGCAACTACTGGGTGCGCGTGCTGGACTTCGCGATGCTGTACGTGATGCTCGCGCTGGGCCTGAACGTGGTGGTCGGCTTCGCCGGCCTGCTGGACCTAGGCTACATCGCGTTCTACGCGGTGGGCGCCTACGTCGCCGCGCTGCTGACCTCGCCGCACCTGACCACGCAGTTCGAGTGGATCGCCGCGATGTTCCCGAACGGCCTGCATACGCCGTACTGGATCGTAGTGCCCTGCGCGATGGCGCTGGCGGCATTGGCCGGCGTGCTGCTCGGCGCGCCGACGCTGCGCCTGCGCGGCGACTACCTGGCGATCGTCACGCTCGGCTTTGGTGAAATCGTGCGGATCTTCATGAACAACCTGGACCGCCCGGTGAACATCACCAATGGGCCGCAGGGGATCACGGGCGTCGCGCCGCTGCACATCGTCGGTTTCAACCTGTCGCAATCGCACACGCTGTTCGGCTTCACGATCACCTCGGTCTACCTGTACTACTACGTGTTCGTGATCTGCTCGCTGCTGGTGATCTGGGTCTGCACGCGCCTGCAGCATTCGCGCATCGGCCGCGCCTGGGCCGCGATCCGCGAGGACGAGATCGCCGCCAAGGCGATGGGCATCAACACCCGCAACGTCAAGCTGCTGGCCTTCGCGATGGGTGCCTCGTTCGGCGGCCTGTCAGGCTCGATGTTCGGCGCCTTCCAGGGCTTCGTGTCGCCGGAATCGTTCACCTTCTGGGAATCGATCGTGGTGCTGGCCTGCGTGGTGCTGGGCGGCATGGGCCACATCCCGGGCGTCATCCTCGGCGCGGTGCTGCTGGCGGTGTTCCCGGAAGTGCTGCGCTCCACCATGGGCCCGCTGCAGCACGCGCTGTTCGGCCATGAGATCGTCGATACCGAAGTGATCCGCCAGGCACTCTATGGCCTCGCCATGGTGCTGATCATGCTGTACCGCTCGGAAGGCCTGTGGCCGGCGGCGAAGCACGAGGACAAGATCGCCAAGATCTCGAAGCGCAACGGCAAGAAGGCCGCGGTTCGCGCCTAACGGACGGATACGGAGAAACAAACAATGAGCGAGAACATTCGACTGTCCGTGACGGGCGTCAACAAGCGCTTCGGTGGCCTGCAGGCGCTGTCGGACGTCGGCCTGAAGATCCGCGAGGGCGAGATCTACGGCCTGATCGGCCCGAACGGCGCCGGCAAGACCACCTTCTTCAACGTGATCACCGGCCTCTACACGCCCGATTCGGGCGAGTTCAAGCTGGACAGCACCGACTACACGCCGACCGCCGTGCACGAGGTGGCGAAGGCCGGCATCGCCCGGACCTTCCAGAACATCCGTCTGTTCGGCGGCATGACCGCGCTGGAGAACGTGATGGTCGGGCGCCACGTGCGCACCCGGCACGGCCTGCTCGGCGCGGTGTTCCAGACGCCCTCGGAGCGCCAGGAAGAGCGTGAGATCAAGGAGCGCGCGATCGAGCTGCTCGACTACGTGGGCGTGCTGCAATACGCCGACTACACCTCGCGCAATCTCTCCTACGGCCACCAGCGCCGCCTGGAGATCGCACGCGCGCTGGCGACCGATCCGAAGCTGCTCGCGCTCGACGAGCCGGCGGCCGGCATGAACGCCACCGAGAAGGTCGAACTCACGCGCCTGCTCGACAAGATCCGCTCGGACGGCAAGACCATCCTGCTGATCGAGCACGACGTGAAGCTGGTGATGGGATTGTGCAACCGGATGACGGTGCTCGATTACGGCAAGGTGATCGCCGAGGGTCTGCCGCAGGACGTGCAGAAGGATTCGAAGGTGATTGAGGCATATCTCGGCGCAGGGGTGCACTGATGGCAGCGGCAATGTTGAAGGTTACGGGCTTGCAGGTGAACTACGGCGGCATCCAGGCAGTGAAGGGTGTCGACATGGAGGTTTATATGAACGCCTCCCGTTTGCGAAGGTTTTTCGTGTGTTCCGACTGCGACAGGATGGGTTGCAGCTTTATATCC
>JAYFRU010000310.1:0-4306 GCA_040946965.1 Burkholderia sp.
CATTGCCATGTCAAGTCCTCATCAAGCCGGTGATGAGATCTATAACGCACGACGGCCGTTTCCGTTGTCATGATTTATGAATTACTCAATAGCCAGCGGCAGCGTGCCGCGCGCGAGGTCGCGCACCATCATCGACAGCAGCTCGATCGGCGCGGTCTCGTCGCCGTGCACGCCGGCCGATACCCGCAGGCTGGCCGGCGCCGCAGCACGCGACGCGGCCACCGCCGGGCTCAGTTCCAGCAGGCCCTCGCCGTGCCAGGCGTAGCGCACCGCGCCGCCCGCGCAGGCGCCCTTGCGCGCGTCCGGCGCCTGGCCGGCCAGCGTGAAGGCCAGGAAATCGTCGAGCCAGGCGGGCACGCCGCCGCGATCAGCGCTGGAAGTCATCATACAGCGAACCGAGCTTGAGGATCTGCGTCAGCTCGTCGAGCGCGGTGCGCGATTCGTCGAGCAGGGCCGGGTCGGTCAGGTCGGACGGCGCGAGGCGGTCGCGGTAGTGCTTCTCGATCCAGGCGTCGAGCGCGCCGAACAGCGCGTCGTCGATCCACACGTTGGGCCGCACTGCGGCGCGCTCGGCCTCGGTCAGCACCACGCGCAGGCGCAGGCAGGCGGGGCCGCCGCCGTTCTTCATGCTCTCGCGCAGGTCGAATACCAGCACCTCGCGGATCGGGCCGTTGCCGGCCGCCAGCGCGTCGAGATAGCGGCCCACGCGCTCGTTCTCGCGGCATTCCTGCGGCACCACCAGCACCTGCGAGCCGTCGGCGCGCGACAGCAATTGACTGTTGAACAGGTAGGAGCCGACCGCATCGGCCACGCTGAGCGCGGCCTCGGGCACCTCAATCACCTTTAGGTGGGCGCCGCGCGCCTCGAGCGAGGCGCTCAGCGCATCGTACACCGACTGGCGCTCGGCGAAGGCCAGCTCGTGGCAGAACAGCGTGTCGCGATTGCCGACCGCGATCACGTCGTTGTGGAACACGCCCGCGTCGATCACCTCAGGGTTCTGCAACGCGTAGACGGCAGCGTCCTCGGCCAGGCCGTGGCGCTGCGCCACCGCGCGGCTCGCCTCGAAAGTCTGGCGCGCAGGGAAGCGCTTGGGCTCGGGCCCGCGCCGGTATTCGCTGCGGCCATAGACGAAGAACTCGACGCCGGAGGCGCCGTATTCGGCACAGAAACGCGTGTGGTTGGCCGCGCCCTCGTCGCCGAGCGCCGGCGTGCCGGGCAGCGCGTCATGCACCATGAAGCGCGACTCGTCGGCGAAGATCGCCGACAGCGTGCGGCGCGTGGATTCGTGCTCGATCGCGCGATGCAGCTTGCTGCACAGGTTGGCCGGGGTGAAATGCACCCGACCGTCGCCGGTATCGGCCGAGGGGCTGACGGTGGCCGCGTTGGCGGTCCACATCGCCGAGGCCGAGCTGGCGGCCGCCAGCAGCTCGGGCGCCTCCTTCGCGGCCTTGGCGATCACCTCGGCGTCCTTGCCCGAGAAGCCCAGCTCGCGCAGCAGGCGCAGCGAGGGGCGCTCCTGCAGCGGCAGCACGCCCTGCGCGAAGCCGAGATCGGCGAGCTGCTTCATCTTGCGCAGCCCCTGCTTGGCGGCGGCCTTCGGATTGGCCGCCGACTTCTCGTTGCTCAGCGAGGCCACGTTGCCGAACGACAGCCCCGCGTAGTTGTGGGTCGGGCCGACCAGCCCGTCGAAATTCGCCTCGATGGCGTTGTGCGTTGCGTTCATGGTCGTTTCCTGCTCAGAAATGGAGGCCGGGCGAGAGGCTCGCCCGCATGTGCAGTCGCTCGCTCTCGACCGAGGCCATCGGGTAGGCGCAGTAGTCGGCCGCGTAATAGGCGCTGGGCCGGTGGTTGCCCGAGCGGCCGGCGCCGCCGAACGGCGCGGCCGAGGAGGCGCCGTTGGTCGGCCGGTTCCAGTTGACGATGCCGGCGCGAATGCCGCGCTGGAAGTGCGTCCAGGCACCGGCATCGTCGGACAGCAGCCCGGCCGACAGGCCGTAGGCGGTGTCGTTGGCCAGCGCGATCGCCTCGTCGAAGCTGCCGTAGCGGATCACCTGGGCGAGCGGGCCGAAATATTCGGTGTCCGGAAGATCGCGCACCGCCGTGACGTCGAGGATCGCCGCGTTGACGAAGCCGAGCTTCGGGTCGCGCTGCTCCATGGCGATCAGCGCTTGCGCGCCGGCGGCCAGCAGCGAGGCCTGTGCTTCGACCAGGCGCGAAGCCGCGCGCGCCGAGATCACCGTGTCCATGAAGGGCTGCGGCTCGGCGTCGTAGCGATCGGCGCGGATCCGCGCGGTCACCTCGACCAAGGCGCGCCAGGAAGCGCTCGCCGTCCGGCCCTTGCGGCACGACGATGCGGCGCGCGCAGGTGCAGCGCTGCCCGGCCGACAGGAAGGCCGACTGGATGGTGTGATGCACGGCCGCATCGAGATCGGCCAGCTCGCCGATCACCAGCGGGTTGTTGCCGCCCATCTCCAGCGCCAGCACGATCTCGGGCCGGCCGCCGAACTGCGGTGCAGCAGGGTACCGGGGTGTCCGAGCTGCCGGTGAAGAACAGGCCGTCAATCTGGCGATGGTTGGCCAGCGCCACGCCGGTCTCTTTCTCGCCCTGCACCAGGTTCAGTACGCCGGCCGGCCCGCGTCACGCCAGGCCTCGACGGTGGCGCGCGCCACTCCCGGCGCCAGCTCGGACGGCTTGAACACCACCGTGTTGCCGGCGATCAGGGCCGGCACGATATGCCCGTTGGGCAGGTGGCCGGGGAAGTTGTACGGCCCGAACACCGCCACCACGCCATGCGGGCGGTGCCGCAGCACAGCCGTGCCGTCGGCCATCGCGGTGCGCTTCTCGCCGGTGCGCTCGTGGTAGGCGGTGATCGAGATCTCGACCTTGGCGGCCATGGTCGCCACCTCGGTGCGCGCTTCCCACAGCGGCTTGCCGGTCTCGCGGCCGATCGCTTCCTTGCGTTCGCCGAGGATTGCGGCGAAGCGCTTGACGATCGCCACGCGCGCCGCGAAGTCGAGCGCGGACCAGGCGGCGAAGGCGCGCCGCGCGCTGGCCACGGCGAAATCGACATCGGCCGGCGAGGCGCCGGCGCCTTGCCAGACCAGCTCGTCGGTACCGGGGTTGCACGAGGAAAATTCGGGACCGTTGCCGGCGACCCAGTCGCCGTCGATGAAGAGTTCGGACATGGTGTTATCTCGGTTGTGACTTCAGCGCGTAGACCCGCAGCGTCTCTCCCGCAGCCACGCCGAGCGCGGCCGCGTCCTCGGCGCTCAGCACGAAGCGGCCCGCCTCGGTGACGGCGCCGCCGGCCATGCCGACCCGAAAATCGGCCAGCGAGGTGTTCGAGACCAGCGCGCGCGGCGCGTCCTCGCCCGCCTCCGGCGTGCCGATCTCGACCGGCACCAGCACGCTGTCGCGCACCGTGCGCAAGTCGCTGACATGGCATTCGAGCACCGGGCCGGCGTCAAAGATGTCGACGTGGTTCTGGTAGCGCAGGCTCTCGGCCTCGAGCATCTTGCGTGCCGGCAGCGTGTCGCGATGGGTCAGGCCGATGCAGTCCTGCGCATCCTGCGGCAGCAGGTCCACGTAGACGGGAAAGCGCGGCATCAGCTCGGCCAGGAAGGACTTGCGGCCGTGCGAGCTGAGATAGTCGGCGGCGTTGAAATCGATCTGGTAGAAGTGCGAACCGACCGCGCGCCAGAACGGCGATCTGCCGTGTTCGTCGAAATGGCCGCGCAGCTCGGCGCAGATCCGCTCCGGGAAGCGTTCGCGGAACTGCGCGATGAACATGAAGCGCGAGCGTGACAGCAGCCCGCCCACGCCGGCGGTGCGATAGCGCGGGCTCAGGAACAGCGAGCAGACCTCGGCATAACCGGTCAGGTCGTGCGAGATGTTCAAGAGCGACATACGGGTCCACACGCCCAGGTCCTGGCTGGCATGCACCACCGTGCTGACGCGGTAGTTGTAGAAGGGCTGGGCCAGGCCGACCTCGGTCTCGATCCCGCACACGCCGGCGATGTCGCCGCCGGCGGCGTCCTCCATCACGAAGAAGTAGCCGGCCTCGGCGGGCGAGGCCGCGCCCTCGACGGTGCGCCGCGCGCGCTCGATGCGCGCGGCCAGCGCCTCGCGGTCGGGCTTGAAGGTGGTCAGGCCCGGGCCGGTTTCCTGCGCGAGCGCCAGCAGCGCATCGACGTCGCCGGTCTGTACCACGCGAACCACGATCATCGTGCGTTATATGAACGCCTCCCGTTTGCGAAGGTTTTTCGTGTGTTCCGACTGCGACAGGATGGGTTGCAGCTTTATATC
>JAYFRU010000311.1:0-4303 GCA_040946965.1 Burkholderia sp.
TTCACGCCGACGTATTCGAGCTGGCTCAATCAGGTGGAGCGTTGGTTTGGCCTGATCACGCAGCAGGCTATCCGGCGCGGCTCCTTTAGAAATGTGCGCCAGTTGATTGCCAGCATCGAGCGCTATGTCGAGCAGTACAACCAACACAAACGTCCATTCGTCTGGACCGCAACCGCTGATTCCATTCTTCAGAAAGCGGCTCGGCTATGCAAAGTTATTTCTGGGACAGAACACTAGCGATCATAAAATCTCGCTCAAGGTCTTGTCAAGGCGGGGTGATGCGGAGGCAGCCGCGTCGTCGAAGGGCAGGCCGACGTAGTTTTCGGCCAGCACGCGCGCCGCTGCGGGCGAGCGCGTCACCTACTTCAGCTCGGCCAGCTTGAGGCGATCGACGAAGGGCGTGTCCTCGGGCGAGGCATGCAGCATGTTGGTCATGAAATGGGAGAAGTGCTCGGCGCGCCAGACGCGTTCGAGGTAGGTCGACGAATAGGCGTCGAGCGGCGCGTCGTCGCCGCGATAGTGGGCGGCCAGCGCCCGCGACAGCATCCGCACGTCGGCCACCGCCAGGTTCATACCCTTGGCGCCGGTCGGCGGTACGATATAGGCGGCGTCGCCCGCCAGCAGCAGCCGGCCGTGCCGCATGGTCTCGCACACGAAGCTGCGCATCGGCGTCACGCTCTTCTGCGTGATCGCGCCTTCGGTCGGCGTCCAGCCCGTGCTGTTCGAGAAGCGCGTGTGCAGTTCGTCCCAGATCCGCGCGTCGGACCATGGCGCCAGGTCCTCGTCGGGGCGGCATTGCAGATAGAGCCGCGTGACGCTGGACGAGCGCATCGAGAACAAGGCGAAACCGCGCCCGTGATGGGCATAGACGAGTTCGTCCAGCGAAGGCGCCGCGTCGGCCAGGATGCCGAGCCAGGCGAACGGATAGACGCGCTCGTAGCAGCGCTGCAGCGCCTCGGGGATGGTCTGCCGGGCGATGCCGTGAAAACCGTCGCAGCCGGCGATGAAGTCGCAATCGATGCGCTCGGCCGCGCCGTCCTGGCGCCGGAAGGTAACGGCCGGCCGCGCGCCGGTCACGTCATGCAGCGCCACCTCGCTCACCTCGAAATGCATCGCGTGGCCGTGCTCGACGCCGGCGGCGATCAGGTCACGTACCACCTCGTGCTGGCTGTAGACAGTGATCGCGCGGCCGCCCGTCAGCGCCGACAGGTCGATGCGGTGCCGCTCGCCCGAGAACAGCAGCTCGATGCCGTGATGCACAGCCCCTGGCTGCGCATGCGCTCGCCGAGCCCGGCTTCGTTGAGCGTGTCGACGGTGCCCTGCTCTAGCACGCCGGCGCGGATCCGGTTCTCGCAATACTCGCGCGAGCGCGCCTCGACCAGCACCGCGTCGATGCTTTGCAGGCGAAGCAGATGGGACAGCAGCAGCCCGGCGGGGCCCGCGCCGACAATCGCGACCTGGGTACGCATTGTTCGTCTTCTGAACATTGACTCGATTAGTGAAACGGATGCTCGGGCTTCGCCGACTATGCGGCAATGCCATTTCGGAGATATGTTTCATATCGAATTCCGATAGTGCTGCAACATGTCCGAACGCGATCTGAACCTGATTCCCTACCTGGTGGCGCTCGACGAGACGCGCAACGTGAGCCGCGCCGGCGACCTGCTCAGCGTCAGCCAGCCATGCGTGAGCGCGGCGCTGGGCCGGCTGCGCGAGCATTTCGGCGATCCGCTGTTCGTGCGCACCTCGCGCGGCATGGAGCCGACGCCGCGCGCGCTGGCCCTGGTGCCCCGGCCGCACGCGACGCGCTCGCGCAGATCCGCTGCGGGCTGGTCGCGCCGCACGACTTCGACCCGGCGAGCGATACGAGGCCTTCTCGATCGCGCTGTCCGATGTCGGCGAGATCGTGTTCCTGCCCAGGCTGCTGCAGGAGCTGGCGCGGCGCGCGCCGCGCGCGAACCTGCGCTCGGTGTCGCTGCCGCATGCGGAGATCGAGCGCGAGCTGGAGGCGGGCAGCGTCGACCTGGCGGTCGGCTATTTCCCGGACCTCGGCGGCAGCAACTTCTTCCAGCAGCGTCTGTCCACGCATCGCTTTATCTGCCTGATGCGACGCGGCCATCCGCTGGCCGGCAAGCCGCTCACGCGGGAACAGTTCCTCGCCTGCGGCCACGCCGTGGTGCGCGCCGAGGGGCGCAGCCAGGAGATCCTCGAGCAGCACCTGGCGAAGGCGCGGCTGCAACGGCGCGCGGTGCTGGAAACGCCGCACTTCATGAGCCTGCCCTTCATCCTGGGCCGCACCGACCTGATCGCCACCGTGCCGCACGCGATCGGCTATGCCTACGCGGCCGAGCACGCCTCGATCACCCTGGTCGAGCCGCCCTTGCCGCTGCCGCGCTTCGACCTGCGCCAGCACTGGCATCGCAAGTATCACAACGATCCGCGCACGGCCTGGCTGCGCGGCATGGTGGCCGACTTGTTCAACGACGCGCTGGACAAATGGCCGAAATGAACCCTGCCCCGGCCGCCATCGAATGACCCTATCCGGGGCAAGGCGCGGCATCTGCGTCAAAACCATGAAACAATGCCCGGTCAGCCGCGCCAGGCGGCAACCATAGGAGCCCGAGAGCATGTCCAAACGCAAGACCGCCAGCAAGGCGGCAGCCGAGACCGTGGTCGCCAAGACCACCCAATCCGTCGAGCGCCCGAGCCGCGCCGAAGCCGAGGACGCCGTGCGCGTCCTGCTGCGCTGGGCCGGGGACGATCCCGCCCGCGAGGGCCTGCTCGCCACGCCCGCGCGCGTGGCGCGCGCCTACGAGGAATTCTTCAAGGGCTACCAGCTCGAGCCGAAGGACATCCTCGCGCGCACTTTCAGCGAGGTGGACGGCTACGACGAGATGATCGTGCTGAAGGACATCCGCTTCGAGAGCTATTGCGAGCACCACATGGTGCCGATCATCGGCCGCGCGCACGTGGCCTACCTGCCGAACCAGCGCGTGGTCGGCATCTCGAAGCTGGCGCGGCTGGTCGACGCCTTCGCCAAGCGCCTGCAGATCCAGGAAAAGATGACGGTGCAGATCGCCGACACGCTGTTCGAGGTGCTGCAGCCCAAGGGCGTGGGCGTGATCCTCGAGGCCGCGCACCAGTGCATCTCCACGCGCGGCATCCACAAGCCCGGCGTCGAGATGGTCACCTCGCGCATGCTCGGCACCTTCCGCACCGATCCCTCCACGCGTCGCGAATTCCTCTCGATCGTGTCGAATCCGTCCTCGGTCAACCTGACGAACACGTGATGCCGCACGACACCGACCTGCGCGAGGCGCCCGTGGTGCTGGTGACGGGCGCCGCGCGTCGCGCGGGCCGCGCCTTCGCCAGGCACTTCGGCGCGCGCGGCTATCGCGTCGCGGTCCACTACGACCGCTCGGCCTCGGCAGCCGCCGAGGCGGTCGGCGAGATCGGCACGGCCGGCGGCGAGGCCGTCGCGCTACAGGCCGACCTGGCCGACGCCGCGGCCTGCGATACGCTGATCGAGGCCGTCTATGCGCGTTTCGGGCGGCTCGACGTGCTGGTCAACAATGCCTCGGTGTTCTGGCAGGACCACTTCCCCGGCTTCGACCTGGCTGCCTTCGACAGCGCCTGGATCGTCAACTGCCGCGCGCCGATCCTGCTCGCCCGGGCCTTCTACGAGCGTGCCAGGGCCGCCGGCCAGCAGGGCGTGGTGATCAGCGTGATCGACCAGAAGATCAAGGAAAACTTCCATCGCGACCACTTCAGCTACACGGTCGCGAAGGCCGCGCTCGGCAACCTGACCCAGATGCTGGCGATGTCGGCCGCGCCGGTGCTGCGCGTCAACGCGGTGTTCCCCGGGCTGATGCTGCCCAGCGACGACCAGACCGAGGCCGACTTCGCGCATGCGAGCCGCGCCTCCACGCCGCTGGCGCGCATCGCGGGGCCCGAGGATGTCGCCAACGCGATCCTGCTGCTGACGGGCAGCGCCTACAACGGCGTGGATTTCGTGGTGGATGCGGGACAGAACCTGATTCGCGTCGACCAGGACGTCCTCTACAAGCATCGTTCGCCGGTGCGCGGCGCCTGAGCGAGGCGTCTTGGTTCGGAACCCTGATCAAGCGATCGGATCGTTGCTCGCGGCGTACCGCCCGCGAGCGCGGCGGCTCCCGAAAAACCTCACCTTCGATACCGCTTGAAACAGGCGCCGCGAACGTGGCGCCTGTTTTTCCGTGCGCCCGGCTGGGCGCACACACTTGGAGGTGAAAGTCCTCTACACGCCCGACAAGGGGAAGTGTTA
>JAYFRU010000312.1:0-4295 GCA_040946965.1 Burkholderia sp.
TCCTCAGTGCGCTGAAAATACCAGGTGTACCTCGCCGGCTTCTGCGCCGTAAGAGCGGGTTCGCTGAGCGCTTACGCTTACTCGTCCGCTTCCTTGTGCGCCTTCGGGTAGACGCGCACCAGCACGATGCGCGGCCCGTTCATCTTCTTCACGACCACGTCGAAGCGATCGAAGGACACGCGCTGGCCCTCGGTCGGCAGGTCGCTGAGCGCCTGGATCACCAGGCCGCCGACCGATTCGGCGCGGCCCTCGTCGATGTCGATGCCCAGCGCCTGCTCCAGCGACACCACGGGCAGGCTGCCCTTGCCCATCAGGGTGCCGTCGTCGAGGCGCGCCCAATCGGCATCGCCCTGGCGGAACTCGTCGTGGATCTGGCCGACCAGCGCGCCGAGCAGGTTGTCGAGCGTGAGGAAGCCGATCGGCTTCTCGTGCTTGTTGCCCACCAGGGCGAAGTGCGGCGCGCCCTTGCGGAAGCGCCGGAACAGCTCGAGCGCGGGCGTGTCGGGCCGCACGTACTGGACCGGGCGCACGTAGTCGGACAGGTCCTCGAGCGCGGCGCCGGCATGGCGCGCCAGCAGCAGGTCCTTGAGGTGGATCAGGCCCGTCACTTGCTCGCGCGAGGCGTCGCTGAACAGCGGGTAGCGGCTGAAGCGATGGCGCGCCACCACTTCCATGTTGTCCGGCAGCGGCAGGTCGCGGCGCAGGCCGATCATCTCGTTGGCCGGGCGCATCAGGTCCGACACCGTCATCGAGGAGAAGTCGAGCGAATGCGCGAGCGTGTTCCACTCGTCATTGCTGTAGGTGGCCACCGGTGCCTTGGCGCCGGCCGCGTTGCGGCGGCTGCGCAGGATCAGCTTCAGCTCGTCGGTCGAGTAATGCGAGTCGCTGCCGTGCTCGGAGGACAGGCCGACGATGCGCAGCACCGCGTTCGCGCTGCTGTTCAGCACCCAGATCGCCGGGTACATCATCCAGTAGAAGGCATAGAGCGGCAGCGCCAGCCACAGGCCGACCTGCTCGGGCTGGCGGATCGCCATCGATTTCGGCGCGAGTTCGCCGACCACGATGTGCAGGAAGGAGATCACCGAGAACGCGAACACCAGCGAGATCGCGTGCACCAGCTGCGGCGATTCGATGCCGAGCGCGTCCAGCAGCGGCGCGAGGATCTGGGCAAAGGCGGGCTTGCCGATCCAGCCGAGACCCAGCGAGGCCAGCGTGATGCCGAGCTGGCAGGCGGACAGGTAGGCGTCGAGGCGCGCATGGACGATGCGCAGGATGCGGCCGCGTAGGCCGTGCTGACGGGCCAGCGTCTTGACGCGCGTGGCGCGCAGCTTGACGAGACCGAATTCGGCGGCCACGAAGAACCCGTTCAGGGCCACCAGCAACAACGCGCCGATCAGCGCGATGATCTGTATCAACGAAACGACTCCGGGAATAAAGGAAGCGTCAGTATAGAGGCGGAAAGGCGCACGTAAAGTTCGCGCGCCGGAAAAAAGCTCATGCGCCGGCCTTGCGCGGCAGCGTCAGGGTGTTGCGTGCCGCGCTGCCGGCGGCGAGCTCGAGCGCCGTGAAACTGCCGCCGTGGGCGAGCGCCACGCGCTGGCACAGCGCGACCGCCCAGGGCGGCCGGCGGCCGTCGCGTTCCAGCAGGGCTTCGCGGCGTGCGCCGGGGTCGATCGCGTGCGGCAGCGAGGCGTCGACGATCGCGTCCGGCTCGGCGGTGAAGGCGAGCTCGAAGCCGACACTGTCGGCCGAGTGCAGCGCATCGCAGGCGAGCGTGACGGTGGAGCCCGACGCGGCGGCCTCGATCGCGAACACCGCGAGCGTCCACAGCGCCTGCGCGAGCCGTTCGGGATCGGCCAGCAGGGTGGCGCCGGGCGCACCCTTGAACCGGGTGTCGACGCGGGTGCCGCGCGCGTCGGCGAGTGCCACGCGGGCCAGCGAGGCGACCTCGTCGAGCAGTTCGGCGAGCGGCACCGGGGCCGATGCGATCGCCAGCGCGCGCTGCAGGGACGCGTCGCCGGCCGGTAACTGGCGCTCCAGCACATAGGCCCAGCTGTGCATGGCGTTGAGCGGGCTGCGCAGGTCGTGCGACGCGACGGACAGCGCCTGGTCGCGCGAGAACAGCGCAGCCTCGGCGGCATAACAGGCAGCGCGCTCGCGCAGCAGCGCGGTGCGGGGATCGGTGGAGGAAAGAGTCACGAGGCTCGTGCGGAGATGGCGGGTTCCACATTATAGGGACCGGACCAGGCGACGTCGCGCCCACTTCGAGGGCGAATGCGCGCCGATGCGCGATGTTGCGAATCGATCGGCGCCTATTGATCGAGGCTTGCCGATCGGAGCATGCCGCCGATCCCGGCTTGCGCCGCTCGATTGCGGCCCGTCGCCGGTGGTCAGGCCGGCACGCCGTCCTCGCGCGAGGCGGCGCGGTTCGGCAGCAGCTGACAGACCAGCAGCCCGGCCAGCATCAGCGCACAGCCGAGCCGCGCCCGCAGGCTCAGCGTCTCGCCCAGCGCGGCCCAGCCCGCCAGCGCCGCGAACACCCCTTCCATGCTGAAGATCACGGCCGCGTGGGCGGGCGCCGCGTCGCGCTGTGCCACCACCTGCAGCGTATAGGCGACGCCGACCGACAGCAGGCCGCCGTAGAGCAGGGTCGGCAGCGCGCGCACCAGGGTGTTCGCGTCGAGCGTCTCGATGCCAAGGCCGATCGCGCCGCACAGCAGGCCGCAAACGAGGAACTGCTGGAAGGCCAGCACCAGCGGATCGTGACGGCGCGCGAAATAACCGACCGCGATCACGTGGATCGAGATCACGATCGCGCCGACCAACTGGAAGCTGTCGCCGTACATCACGCTGAAGTGCTCGTCGACGCTGAGGAAGTACAGGCCGATCGCGGCCAGTGTCGCGCCCAGCCAGGTGCCGGCGCGGTGGCGCAGCAGCACGCCGATCAGCGGCACAAGCACCACGTAGAGCGAGCTGATGAAGCCGGCATTGGCGATCTTCGTGTATTGCAGGCCGATCTGCTGCAGCGAGATCGCGGCGGCCAGCAGCAGGCCCGGCAGCAGCCCGGCCGGCCGGTGCGCGAGCGCGGCGATTTCGCGGCGCGCGGACTGGCGCGTCAGCAGCAACGGCACCAGCACCAGCACCAGCGCACCGAGCAGGAAGCGCAGCCCGGTATAGAGGAAGGGCCAGATCACTGACAGGCTCAGCCGCTGGGCGACGAAGGCCGAGCCCCAGATGGCGGCCGCAGCCAGCATCAGCAGGTTTGCTCGGAGGTGGAGGCGGGCGGCGGGCTTCATCGGAGAATGGATTCGGAAAGGCGCAAAGAGGGAGATTCTATGCCGAAGCGGCCAGGCTGGCCGTGAAACGGCGCAGCGTGTCGGCCGAGCGCGGCTCGCGCACGCGCGAATAGAGCACTACCTGCGAGATGGGCAGCGCGGGCAGGCCGAAGCGCGCGCCTACACCTCTACCAGCCCGCGCGGCGCGCCAGCGGGCAGACCGCCAGGCCCGCAGCGGCGGCGGCGGCCATGGCCACCACGCCGCTGCCCGTGAAGCGTTCGCGCCAGGCGATGCCAGCTCGGTCGAGCGCGCGCAGCGCGGCCGCCCGCACGCCGCAGGGGCCGGCCAGCACCGACAGCGGCAGCGGCTCGCCGGCGCGGGGTGCCCAGGCGGGCGCGGCCAGCCAGCTCAGCGCCTCGCTGAACAGCAGGACGGCATCCTCGCGTGGCGGATCCTCGCCGGGCTCGTGGCGCACCACGGCCGCGTCGAAGCGGCGTTCGTCGTAGTCGGCCAGCAGCCTAACCGAGGAACCTAGGTGCATTTCCAGCGATAGCGAGGGATCGTGCCGGTGCAGGATGGTCAGCAGCTCGGGCAGGTCCGGCACCGCCACGTGCTCGCTGACGCCGAGCGAGAGCCGGCTCGGCTCGGCGGCGACCGTGCCGAGCGCGCGCTGATGCGCGTCGAGCAGCTCGCGCGCGGCCGGCAGGAAGGCCTCGCCGTCGACGGCGAGCCGCACCACGCGGGGCGTGCGCTCGAGCAGGGCGCGGCCCAGGTGCGCCTCGAGCCGCTTGATCTTCAGGCTGATAGCCGACTGCGTGGTGTCGAGCGCGTCGGCGGCGCGCGTGAAGCTGGCCAGCTCGGCGACCAGCACGAAGGCGCGGACGACATCGAGATCAAGTGGTTTCATTTCAAATGTAAATGAATGATACATCCGATGATGTTTGTTATTGATTGGAAAGAATTGATCTTGAAATTGGGAAATTGGCCTCTATGTGAGGGGCATGGAAAAACGAGACATG
>JAYFRU010000313.1:0-4291 GCA_040946965.1 Burkholderia sp.
GTCCTCATCAAGCAGGTGATGAGATCTATAACGCACGACGGCCGTTTCCGTTGTCATGATTTATGAATTACTCAATAGATTGCGTGTTCGGCGACCTTGCCCGATGCGGGCAAGGTCCTTCATACGCCTGTCAAAAAGAGAACGCAGCATGATCCACCTACCCCCTTCCCCTTCGCCTCCGTGCGCGGCGGTAGCCGCAGTCCATCCGTCACGACATGACTGACAGGCAGACCGCGATGCAGATACGTCCCCCACTTTCCCAGGCCGTCCACGACACGGTCACGCGCAGCGCCATCTTCCTCGTGGCGACCATCAATCCCGGCGCCGCTCACGCCGATACCCTCCGTTCCTGGTGCGGCGACGTCGCGGCGCTGGTGCGCTCGGTCGGCAAGCGCGTGCCGAGCGGCAATCTCAGCTGCGTGTGCGGCTTCGGCGCCGATGCATGGGATGCGCTGTTCGGCGCGCCGCGCCCCGCGTCCCTGCATCCGTTCCGGGAATTCGGCGCCGGCCAGCGTCTCGCGGTGGCGACGCCGGGCGACATCCTGCTGCACATCCGCGCCGAGGCGATGGACCTGTGCTTCGAACTCGCGATGCAACTGCTCGCCGCGCTCGGCGACGCCGTCACGGTGGTCGACGAGGTGCATGGTTTCCGCAATTTCGACCAGCGCGCGATGATCGGCTTCGTCGACGGCACAGAGAATCCGGAAGGTCGCGAGGCGGTCGACTTCACCGTGATCGGCGACGAGGATGCGAGCTTCGCGGGTGGCAGCTACGTGATCGTGCAGAAGTACCTGCACGACATGGCCGGCTGGAATGCACTGGCCGTCGAGACGCAGGAGCGCATCATCGGCCGGACCAAATTGTCCGACATCGAGCTCGCGGCCGAGGTGAAGCCTTCCTGCTCGCACAGCTCGCTGACCACGCTCGATGAAGACGGCCAGGAAGTGAAGATCCTGCGCGACAACATGCCGTTCGGGCGTCCGGGCGCCGGCGAATTCGGCACCTATTTCATCGGCTACGCGCGCTCGCCGCGACCGATCGAGCAGATGCTCGAGAATATGTTCGTCGGTCGCCCGCCCGGCAACTACGACCGCCTGCTGGACTACAGCCGCGCGGTCACCGGCTCGCTGTTCTTCGTGCCGTCGGCCGACCTGCTCGAAGCGCTCGCCAAGCGCGCGGCGCCGGCCGCCGACGCTGCCCCGCCAGAATCCTCGCCGTCCGTGCCCCATCGCGACGGCTCGCTGAAAATCGGCTCGTTGAAAGGAACCCCGTCCCATGAATAATCTGCATCGTAAACTCGCCCCGATCTCGTCGCCCGCCTGGGCACAAATCGAGGAGGAAGTGGCGCGCACCTTCAAGCGATCGGCGGCAGGCCGCCGCGTGGTCGACGTCGAAGGCCCCGCAGGCTCCGAGCTGTCGGCCGTCGGCACCGGCCACCTGCTGGAGGTCGCCGCGCCGCGCGAGCATGTGCATGCGCGGCTGCGCGAAGTGCGGACCATCGTCGAGCTGACGGTGCCGTTCGAACTGAGCCGCGATGCGATTGACAGCGTCGAGCGCGGCGCGCGCGACGCCGACTGGCAACCGGCCAAGGAGGCCGCGCAGCGGCTCGCGTTCGCCGAAGACAACGCGATCTTCGACGGTTACCCGGCCGCCGGCATCGTCGGCATCAGCGAAGGCACCTCGAACCGCAGGTTCACCCTGCCGACCGACGTCGCCGCCTACCCGGACGCGATCAGCGACGCGCTCGAGGCGCTGCGCCTGGCCGGCGTCGACGACCCGTACTCGGTGGTGTGCTCGGCTCGCACGCCTACACCGCGCTCAGCGAGGCGGGCGACCAGGGCTACCCGATCCTCGACCACATCAAGCGCATCGTCAGCGGCGAGATCATCTGGGCGCCGGCGATCGCCGACGGCTGCGTGCTGTCCACGCGCGGCGGCGACTACGAGCTGCATCTCGGCGAGGACGTCTCGATCGGCTACACGAGCCATACCGACCGGGTCGTGCGCCTGTACCTGCGCGAGACCTTCACCTTCCTGATGCTGACCAGCGAGGCGTCGGTGGCGGTGGTACCGCAAGGCGACACGGCGGCCTGATTCCGCTTGCCGGCGCGCGAGGCGGTGTCGTCGCGTCCTTGTCGTTTTGCGTGTTTCCGCATCCATGCCCTGCCGCGCCTTGCATGAGCGCGCGGCCGGCCGAACTTTCGACACATGGATGCAAGGAGACGGCAATGCGGATTCTGGTGGTGGGCGCGGGCGCGACCGGCGGTTATTTCGGCGGGCGGCTGGCCGCAGCCGGGCGCGATGTGAGCTTCCTGGTACGCGAGGGCCGGGCCCGCACGCTGGCGCGCGACGGCGGCTTCGACCTGGTGTTCCTGAGCTGCAAGTCCTACGGCCTGGACGACGCGATCGCCTCGTTCGCGCCCTTCGTCGGCCCGCGCACGCTGATCCTGCCGGTACTCAACGGCATGCGCCACCTGGACGTGCTGAAGGCGCGCTTCGGCGACGCCAACGTGCTGGGCGGCCTGTGCATGATCGCCGCCACGCTCGACGAGCGGCAGCACATCGTCCATCTCAACGACGCGCAGGCGGTCGGCTTCGGCGACTTGGTAGGCGGGCTCACGCCGCGCGTGCAGGCGATCGCCGAGACCTCTCGGGCGCCGGCTTCGACGTGCTGCCGGCCGAGAACATCGTCGCCAAGATGTGGGACAAGTGGGTGTTCCTGGCCACGTTGGCGGCCACCACCTCGCTGTTCCGCGGCTCAGTGGGCGACATCCTCGCCGCGCCGGACGGCCGGCTGCTGCTGGAGACGCTGTATGCCGAGACCAGCGCGATCGCCGCGCATCACGGCTACGCGCCCGGCGAGGCGATGAACGAACGTTCGTGCCGGATCCTGTTCACGCCCTCGGGCATGACGGCCTCGGTGCTGCGCGATGTCGAGAACCGCTCGCGGGTCGAGGCCGACCACGTGATCGGCGACCTGCTGGCACGCGCGCCGGCATCCGGCGACGGCCCCCCGTCCCTGCTGCGCATCGCCTACAACCACCTGAAGGCCTACGAGGCCCGGCTCGCGCGCGACACCGCGAGCGCCTGACCCTCATCCCTTTCCTCGGCCGCTGCCCGCCCGGGCGGCTTCTCGTGCCGGCTTCCTGCGATCGCACGGCAGCCGGCATGAGGTTTTCGGGCCCGCGTTGCCGCCGCGCATGGCCGGCGCGCAATTTCTCACACCATTTGCCGAGCACTCGATTGGGTTTCGCGCATTCGATTCGCATCGGATGCGGGATTCGGCGTTGTTGCATAAATCCGGCCGCGACATGCTGACGTTTACGCGCAACAGTCTCCGAGGGTGGCTCTGTTAACAGTTCGGTTTCCTATGTACATTCTCGATTTTTGCCGAGAAGATGCGTAAGGACAAGACCCCCCCCCCCCCCCCGCGGGGGGGGGGGGGTTGTTGTTGGGCGGGGCGGGGATAACCGGGGGCCGATCCCGCGATCGGCCCGGTGAGGGTTCAGCGCGAACGGCGCGTGGGCATCAATGATGCGCGTAGAGCGGCTCGCCGAGCGCGGCTGCCGACGCATGCGCGATGCCGGCTTCGCCGCGCGCCGCGGGTTGCGTGCCGATGCCGGCGGCGGCGCGGCTCGCGTTCAGCTTCGCCTCGGCGGCCTGGATCGAGTCCGGGTAGTGGACGTCGTTGCGCGCGGGCCGATAGCCGATGCTTTCGAGCTGTGCCAGTTCCTCGCGCACCTGGGCGCGCGTGACGGTGGTTTGCGCCTGAGCGGCGAGCGGCGCGGCAAGGCTGGCCGCGAGCAGCAGGAAGGACGAACGGGATTTCATGAGGAGAGCTCCATAATGGTCGGGACAAGAAAGCTTGTCGCTCGACAGGAGGGATTGTCCCGAAGCCGGCATCGCGGAAACAGGCACGCCGTCTCATCTCGCTGATGCGGCGACGGCATCGATGCCGGCCCTGCATCGATGCGATGACGCGCACGACATGGTCCGGCGCGAGCGGTTTCGTCACAATCGGCATCAACCGATCGCATCGCGAGGAGAACCCCGATGAAGCGCGTCTCCAGCCCACCCGCCTCGGGCGTCGCGCTGATGGCGGCCAGCCGCGGCCTGGTCGCCGTCGGCAGTTATGTCTTCTTTTTCGGCGGCGCGCCGGGCTCGATGCTGGCATCGTGGGCGCTGACGTTGCGCTGGCCGTCGGCGGCCGCGCCCGCTCCGGCATTTCCTGACACTCAAGCGGAGGACACATGGCAAGGATCTTCATCACCGGATCGAGCGACGGGCTCGGG
>JAYFRU010000314.1:0-4291 GCA_040946965.1 Burkholderia sp.
CCAGTCACCTACCGTCAGATTGGGCAACGGCTACCAAAGCCAGCTCAATTATCATAATGCGGGATGGTGGAGCTAAAATGGATAGCCCTTATATGCATACATCATCCACCTTTCCTTTTCATTTCAATGGAGTCCGCGATGTCCAGTGATCCGATCGTGATTCTTTCCGCCGCGCGCACGCCGGTGGGCCGTTATCTCGGCAATCTCTCGCCGAAGAGCGCCGTCGAGCTCGGCTCGACCGCGATCCGCGCGGCGGTCGAGCGCGCCGAAATCGACCCGTCGAGCGTCGAGGAAGCCTATGCGGGCTGCGTGCTGCCGGCCGGCCTCGGCCAGGCGCCGGCGCGCCAGGCCGCGCTCGGCGCGGGGCTGCCGCGCTCAGTGGCCTCGGTGACGGTCAACAAGGTCTGCGGCTCCGGCATGCAGGCGATCCGCTACGCCTTCGACGCGCTGTCCAACGACAGCGCGTCGCTGGTGGTGGCCGGCGGCATGGAGAGCATGAGCAATGCGCCCTACCTGGCCCTGAAGGCACGCGGCGGCTATCGCTCGGGCCATGGCAGCTTCTACGATCACGTCGCGCTCGACGGGCTGGAGGATGCCTACGAGCGCGGCCGGCCGATGGGCGAGTTCGGCGAGCAATGCGCCTCGCGTTACGCCTTCACGCGCGAATTGCAGGATGCGTTCGCGACGGAATCGCTGCTGCGTGCGCAGCGCTCGCAGGCCGAGGGCCGCTTCGACTGGGAGATCGCGCCGGTCGAGTTGAGCACCAGGCAGGGCAGCGTGACGATCGCGGCCGACGAGCAGCCGCAAAGCGTCGATCCGGCCAAGATCCCCAAGCTCAAGCCCTCGTTCAGCCCCACCGGCACCATCACGCCGGCCAGTTCCAGCCCGTTGTCGGACGGGGCCGCCGCGCTGGTGCTGACGCGCGAATCGGTGGCACGCCGGCTGGGCCGCCAGCCAATCGCGCGCATCCACGCGCACTGTGCCCACGCGCAGGACCCCGAATGGTTCACCACCGCGCCGATCGGCGCGCTGAAGAAACTGTTCGCGCGCACCGGCTGGCAGCCGCGCGAGGTCGACTATTACGAGGTCAACGAGGCCTTCGCAGTGGTGCCGATGGCGGTGATGCACGATTTCGACATTTCGCGCGAGCGCATGAACGCGCATGGCGGCGCCTGCGCCATCGGCCATCCGATCGGCGCCTCGGGCGCGCGCATCGTCGTCACCCTGCTGGGCGTGCTGCGCGCCCAGGGCGCCCGGCGCGGCGTGGCGAGCCTCTGCATCGGCGGCGGCGAAGCCACGGCAGTGGCGGTGGAACTGCTGTAAGCGGCAAGTCCGGCGAGGCCGTCACGGCCCCGCCCCGCCCATCGCGCGACCGTCGCCGGCCTCGCTCACGAACCAGGCACGGCGACGATCATGCTTCGCGCCACCTGGGCAAGCAGTTCGTCGATCGGGCATCGTGCACCGATCGACCAAGGGAGGCAGATGCGAAAAAACCGGTGCACGCCGGTTCGCATTGCCCCATCTGTCTCTATCCCCCTGCCTGATTGCCATGGAAAATGCATGGCAATCAGGCATTGTTTCGCCATCGTTGGCTACAGCGCCTGCGGCAAGGGCGGCGATCCGACGAGGTGTCGCGATCTCATGCCGTCTGCTGCGGGCGCGCGAGACCAGGCCTGCCTGACAAGCGCCTGCGCAGTATCCGCCTGGCCGGAATCTCGGCCAGATGATGCATGACGGCCGCCAGCGCGAACACCAGGCACAGCAGCATCGCGAATTGCACCAGGGCCGGCGGCGCGGACAGCAAGGGATGGCTGCGCCGCAGACTGCCCAGCAGGTCCTGCGCGAAGCGCTGGACCATGTAGGCAGAATAGGAAAGCTCGCCGCCATGACGGAGCCAGGCAGGCGACAGCAGGCGCGCCAGCCAGTCCGTGTCGAACGACAGGGCCAGCACGACCAGGCCGAGCGCGGCAACGATGAGCGGGTCGCTGCCCAGCGCTAGGCCGGCCGCCACGCAGGCCAACCCGGCGAGGCCGGATATCGGCGGCATGGCACGCAGGCGGCGTCGCAGCATGCACAGCACCACGCCGGCGTGGAACTCGGGAACGATGCGAGAGAGATCGCCGGCGCGCGACAGCCCCTCGCTCAATAGATGGTCGACCGCTGTCAGGATCGCGACGGCAGCACCAGGAGGATCAGCATTTGCGCCCGATTGCGTACTCGCGCCAGCGCGACGAACAGCGGGAAAAGCAGATAGGCGAACCATTCGTCACTGACCGACCAGGCCACGTCGTTCCAGCTCGCCGAGGGACGGAGGCGCCAGGCCTGCAGCAACAGGAGATTGCGCAACAGATCGGGGATCGAATGCATGCCGACACCGACCAGGACCTGGTGTTTCAGCATCGGCCGCAACAGCAGGATCGCCAGCAAGGCCAGCAGGCAGACGAGGTGGACCGGATAGACGCGGGCGAATCTCGCGGCCAGGCATTGCCGGTAGCCGACATCGCACCCGGCGTAATTGTGCGCCAGGATGAAGCCGCTCAGGATGAAGAAGCCGTCGCCCCCCAGGTAGCCCTTGTCGAACAGCACGCAGCCGTGGCCGAGCGGGAAGAAGGCCTCGCCGTCGTAGACGTGGAACACATGGCGGGTGATGACCCAGATCGCCAGCAGGACTCTCAAGCCGGTCAGCGCCGGCATCGATTCCGGGCGGGAAACATTCATACGTTCTCTCCTGATGCCAAGTGGAAATTTACAGTGTGGTTCTTGAATCTTATTTTTAATCAATACTACGAAATATCTTGGTCGGACATTTTCCTTGATGGATCGCCGTATCTCGCAATGCGCGACGGGCTGTATACGATCATCAATCACGCTAGATTGGCAAGTCGGTTTCGAGAATAAATTTTCGCATGACGAATTGTTTACGCGCGACATCGGTGCATCCGCACCACGCATAACTATCAGGATACCTATTGGTTTTTCTTCAATGTAGAGACCGACTCGTTCGTCACATGCGATTGATTTCGATCGTTTCGTATCGCCCCATCGTCGAACAATAGGCAATGCCCGGAATTTCCCGTTCCGGGCACCTGGTTCACTTTCGCGGATTGACCATCCGCCATGCATGGCGCTTTTCGGAAGGCGGCTTTCCCTGATGATCCCCAACCCCGTTGCCGGCAACATCGAATCGGGCGCGCGACGCCGGCCGACCGGCCTCTCCCGGGCATGCGAACCCTCGATGGCGCAGGCCACCATCGATCTCGCCGCCATCGGACACAACACCTCGCTGCTGCGCAAGGCCTGCTCCGGCGCGCAACTGATGGCCGTCGTGAAGGCCAATGGCTTCGGCCATGGCGCGGTCGAAATCGCCCGCACAGCGCTCGCGCATGGCGCGAGCTGGCTCGGCGTGACATCGCAGGCCGAGGCCATGGCCTTGCGCCTGCAAGGCATCGACGCACCGATGCTGATGTGGTTGTACGGGCCGCACGAGGATCTGGCGCATGCCGTCAGCGCGGACGTCAGCATCTCGGTGGCCTCGATGGCACAACTGGCCCTGGTCGCCAACACCGCGCAGCGCACGGGAACGCACGCCAGGATTCACCTGAAGATCGACACCGGACTGTCCCGCAGCGGGATCCTGCCCCAGGACTGGCGCTCACTGGCCGGCGCCGCGCGGCGGATGAGCCGGGCAGGCCTGCTGAGCGTCGAGGGGGTGTGGTCGCATCTGGCGAACGCGGAAGACACGCGCGATACCTACATCGACGAGCAGTACCAGCGTTTTTCCGGGGCGCTCGGCGTGTGCCGGGAACTCGGCCTCGCCCCGGCCATCCGCCATATCGCCAACTCGGTCGCCTTGCTGCGCTCGCCGGGCCTGCGCCTCGATCTGGTCCGTGTGGGGCCTCGCGCTCTACGGTATCGAACCGCTGCCGGGGCGCTGCCACGGGCTGTGATTGGCCATGACCCTGTCGGCCCAGGTGCTGATGACCAAGCGCGTGGCTACGGGCACGCGGGTGTCGTACGGGCAGGACTATGTCGCGCCCTGCGACACCACGCTGGCGCTGGTGCCGCTCGGTTTCGCCGGCGGCATACCGCGCGCGGCCGCCAGCCAGGCAAGCGTGCTGATCAACGGCACGCGATGCCGGATCGCCGTAAGCGCCTCGGGCAGGCCGTTCATCAACATGGGTCCAGTCGGCGATATCGTAGTTCCCACTAAATTTTTTAAGTGTTCACGAAAAACTGGTTTGAAATTTGGTTCCATAGCCAGCCAGTAGATCGGCCAGTTCAGCGTCGATGG
>JAYFRU010000315.1:0-4290 GCA_040946965.1 Burkholderia sp.
ACCATCGATGTCGAGTTGGCCGATCTACTGGCCGGCTACGGCGTCAAATTTCAAACTAGTTTTGCGTGAACACTTATAACCGGCCGCCTCATACTTCGGTATCAGCTTCGGGTGCGGTCGAATCAAGACCACCGACTTTGACTCCAAATGACGCGCGTAGCGTTCCGTTGCATCCAGCACCATGGGCACAACGAACGGCGCATAGGGATGCTGGCCAGGTATCCGCTCGATGCCCTCCAGATACAAGATAGTCTTCCCATGCCGGCTCCCATACCCCATTGCCAGCGCAAGCAGATCCGGATCGGCCCATAGCGCCAAGTCCCAGCGGGTTGGGCGCTTTCGACGGCGATAGACGAATTGATCCGCCCAGTCCCAATCGACCACGCGGCCTCGTGGCATCCAGGTTTGGCGGATTGCTTGGAAGGCTTCCGTGCTAAAACGCTCAAACCGCACGTCTAGGCCTTGGTCGCGCCAAAATATTTCTGCATCGGTGCGGGCGAGGTCACGTAACATGTATTATCAGGGTTGCGTTTAATGATCTAGAATGCCGTAGGGTCGGATTACGCCTCGGTTTGTACTGACAATGTCAGTACAAATGTCCTTACTGGTGTCTTCACCGGGAGCAGACCATGACCTCGACCACCCCACGCGACACCCTGAACCTACGCATTCGCCCTGACGATCGCAGCTTGATCGACCGCGCTGCAGTGGCCGCCCACAAAACGCGTACCGACTTCGTCCTGGACGCAGCGCGGGCCGCCGCTGAACAGACCTTGCTCGACCAGGTGGTCCTGAGGGCCGAGCCGCAGGCCTACGCTGCCTTCTTGGCGCGCCTGGATGCGCCAGCCCAACCGAACGCGGCATTGTGCCGGACCATGCAGACGCCCGCGCCCTGGGACCCCGCCGCATGACGGGCTGGCGCGCGCCCGAACCGCTCAGCGACGCGCATGGACTCGACGATTTCGATTCCGGCGTCCCCAGCCTCGACACGTGGCTCAAACGTCGTGCACTGGTCAATCAGCGTAGCGGTGCGTCGCGGACCTTTGTGGCGACCCGAGAGGGGCGGGTGGGGGCGTACTACGCACTCGCGTCGGGCGCGGTCACGCTCGAGGTCGCACCGGGCCGCTTCCGGCGCAACATGCCCGATCCGATCCCCGTCGTTGTGCTCGGGCGACTGGCCGTCGATCGCGCCCATCAGGGCAGTGGGGTCGGGCGTGCGTTGGTACGCGATGCCGGCTTGCGTGTGCTGCACGCCGCAGCGGCCATCGGGATTCGCGGCCTGATCGTCCACGCGCTCTCGGATTCGGCCAAGACGTTCTACGAGCGGGTCGGCTTTGAGGCGTCGCCACTCGATCCGATGCTGCTCCTGATCACGCTGGCCGACCTCGAGCACGCCCTGTCATGACATCGGGCCTATGCGGCAACTGGCGAGAACCTGATCCCACTGCTGTTGCCTGGGCCCCGCACGACATTCGAACATCTGAAGATGGCACCGATGAAACCCGAGCCGCCGCATTCGCCACGCGTACCCTCACGCTCAACCGCCCGCGTCCTGCGCCAGCACCAGCGGGTGCCGCCGAGCGGCCTGGATCCGAGCTGCGGAAAGGGCAGACCCCGAAACGGGTTCCCCTATTTCGCCGATCGCCCCGCGCTCCCGGTCGAGGCCACCCTGGCCAAGCTCCAGACGCACTTTCCGGTGGCGTTTCCGCCCGAGCCGGCCACGCCGTTGCCCTTGTGCGTGCGGGTCCAACGCAAGTTTTGGCGCTACCTGGCGCAATACGACATCGGCGAGGACGAACTGGACGCGGCGCTGGCCGTCTGGTGTTCGACGCCGCGTTATCTGCGCGCCATTGTCGAGGGTGCCACGCGCGTCGACCCCGAGGGTCGACCGGCAGGACGGGTGCCGGCCGCCAATGCGGCCGATGCGCGCGAGCGATTGCGCCACGCCTTGTCGCGTCAATCGACGTGATGGGTTCGCGATCGTTTGACATGGCCATCGCATCGCACGCGCCCCAACCATGACGAACCAGGTCCAGCAGCTGGCGCTGCCCGAGCCGCGCACCTACAGCCGCACTGAGTTCACGGCCCTGCGCGCCCGTGTCAAAAGCCTGCCGACGGCAACCATCGCCCGGCTGTACTTCGATCGCGAGACCACGCCCTACGTCGACGCCCCCCCCATACGCGCGACGCGCTGCTGCGCACGATGCGCGATGACCTGGTGGCGCTCGCGCTGTGCGAGGGCTCCAGCGTCCTGAAACAGCATCTGCAGGACAGCATTCGCAAGTACGGCGAGCCGCGCTTGTCTCCCGTGTCGCTGCACATGATCGAGCAGGCCGCCAGCGCCTGGGCGGCCGCGAAGCCCGCCGGCGCGCACGAGATCGGGCGCTGGTTCCGACCGCTCGTCGCCGATCGCCTGGCGGGGGAGGGCATCCGAGCCCTGGCCGAGCTCGTCGCGTTCTGCAACTGCCGCGGCGGCAGCTGGTGGAGGTCGGTGCCGCGCATCGGCCTCACGCGCGCCCGCGTCCTGGTGACCTGGCTGCGCGGCATGCCGAGACGATCGGCGCCACGGTGGGCCAGGATAACGAGACCGGCGACCCGCTCGCGCCGGCCGCCGAAATTCTGGCGCCCTCGCGCGCGCAGCTGGTGCCGCTCGAGCGCATCGCGATGCCCGTCGCGTTGTCGGGGCAGGGCGGGCTAAACCGCCACGCCGCGTTTCCGTTCGTGCGCGCGAATCACGACCTGGACGCGATTCGCGCCTACCTGAACCGCTACACCGATTCGCCCAACACGCTGCGCAGCTATCGCCGCGAGCTCGAGCGCCTGCTGCTCTGGTGCGTGGTGGAGCGTGGCACGGCCCTGTCCTCGCTAATGGTGGAGGATTGCGAGGCGTATAAGTCGTTCCTCGTGAGCCCGGCGGCCGCGTTCTGCGGGCCGCGTGTCGAGCGCGGTTCGCCACGCTGGCGGCCGTTTAGCGACGCGCCGCTGTCGCTCGAGAGCCAACGCTATGCCGTGCGCACGATCCGTGCCGCCTTTGATTGGCTGGTGCGGATGCGCTATCTGTCTGGCAACCCCTGGGCCGCCGTGCCCGACCCGCGGCCGGTCAAGCGGTTGTCGTTGATGCGCATCGAGCGGGCCTTGCCCCTCCCTCGACTTGGCGACCCGCGTGCGGGCGGAGGTCGCCAGCTGGAGCGACAGTCCGGCACCCGACGTCGCGCGCTGGCGTGTGGCGCGTGCGCTGTTGCTCGTGATGGGCGATTCGGGCCTGCGCGTGTCCGAAGCTGCGGCAGCCACGCGCGAGCAGCTGAGTTGGTTACCCGGTGATGGCGAGGTGCCGGCGACCTGGTGGCTGCAGGTGATCGGCAAGGGGAGGAAGGAGCGCTTCGTGGCGCTGTCGGCCGAGTGCGTCGACGCGCTGCGTGCGCACTGGACGGATCGCGGCGCTGACTTCGACACGGACCAGGCCGCCGGCGCGCTGCTGGCGCCGCTGGTGGTGCCCTCGACCCCACGCGTGGCGGCGAAATTCGGCGCGGAGCCGGGCAGTGCGGCGCCGGCGGGATACTCGGCGCGAGGCGCGGCCGGCGTGCTGGCCTGGCTGTTCGAGCGGCTGCAGGTCACCATGACGGATCTCAGCGAACCGGAGCGTCGCCAACTGGCGCAGACCAGTCCGCATTTCCTGCGCCACACGTTCGGCACCCAGGCGGTGGCCACCGGCATGAACCTGGACGTGGTGCAGCGGCTGCTCGGCCATGCTTCCTTGCAGACGACCTCGGTCTATGTGACGGCGGAGCAGCGCCGGCAGCGCATCGAGGCGGCGAAATTCCACGCGCAAATCGCGCGCAAGCGATAGCGATGGCGCCGCACCACTGGCTGATCATGCAGCGACGTGGGTTACCATGCAGTCCGACGTCTATCGTGAAGCTCGGGCCTGTAGCTCAGTCGGTTAGAGCAGTCGACTCATAATCGATTGGTCGCTGGTTCAAGTCCAGCCAGGCCCACCACGCATCGCTCAGAGGAAGGAGCAGGTAGACATCGCGGAATTGAAACCTGCTAGGTCTGCTGTAGATCCGCTTTCGAATACGAATCGTGAATGCATTGCCATCTGAGCCCGCATGATTTGCGAATCCTGCAGGTCAGCATGAAGCAGCAGTGGCTATTGGGGTATTTATCCTAATTTCAAGATTGTCCGATTGATAATCGGTCTGGTGCTGCCTAGGTTAAGTATTGCTGGTAAACGTGTTTGAAGTTTGTTGACTTCGGTGAATCGCATACGCCGGAGCCGCGCATGCAGTG
>JAYFRU010000316.1:0-4288 GCA_040946965.1 Burkholderia sp.
CGTCAGATGGTGCAACGGCCACCAAAGCCAGCTCAATTGCCATAATGCGGGATGGTGGAGCTAAATGGATAGCCCTTCTCGGCAGACCGCGCAGCTGGAGGCGCTCGGCATCCCGCTCTACTTCAGCGAACCGAAACGGCTCGACGACGTCGCCGTCTCGCTCGACAAGCTCGGCCGCTTGCTCGGCACGCGCGAGCAGGCCGACCGGGCCGCCGCAGACTACCGGCAACGCATCGCGGCGCTGAAGCCGGTCGCGCCCACCGTCAGCGACGAGGCCGTGCTGGCCGCCGATCCCGAGGCGATCGTCGCCACCGCGCAAGGCGCCACCGCCGGTGACGCGAGCCTGCCGAGCCTCGATCGCTGGCGCCGCTGGCCGACGCTGGCGGCCGTCGCGCGCGGCAACCTGTTCGCGGTCGACGGCGACTGGCTGACACGGCCGACGCTGCGGCTCGCGCTCGGTGCCGAGCAGGTCTGCCGGGATCTGGAAGCGGCGCGCGAGCGGCGCCGCTGAAAGCAGCACGAGACGCTCAGCCGAGCGTCTCGTCCCATTGGCGCAACCGCCAGCCTTGCGCATCGCGCGAGAAGCGCACCACGCCGCCATAGGCGATCGGGCGCGCGAGCAGGCTGTCGAGCGGCACGCCGAGCCAGAGCGAGGCCAGCGCGCGAATCACGCCGGCATGGGTGATGAGGATCGCGGTCGCTTCCTCGGTCAACGAGGCCGCGAACGGCCGAGCGAACCACGCGACACGCGCCATGAACTGCGCGGCGCTCTCGCCGCCATGCTCGCGCGCGCCCATCAGATCGGACTGCCAACGATCGAGCGCGGCCGCGCCGATCTCGTCCCAGCGCCGCATCTCCCAGGCACCGAAATCGATCTCGCGCAGGCGCGCATCGAGCCGCACCGGACACGCCGCGAGCGCGCCAATCTCATGCGCGACCGAGGCACAGCGCAGCAGCGGGCTGGCCAGGATCGCCTCGGGCCAGTCCACCCGCGCCGCGCGCAGGCGCGCCACGAACGCGGCCGCCTCGGCGGGCGCCCCGCCGGCCAGCGGCAGGTCGGACGCGCCGTAGCAGATGCCGGCCTCGACGGCCGGCGCCGGATGACGGATCAGGACGAGGTCCATCCGAGCACCGTCAGGTAGATCGCCAGCTCCGAGAGCTGTTGGGCGAAACCGAGGCAGTCGCCGGTATACCCGCCGAGCCGGCGCCGCAGATAACGCGCCACCAGCGCACGCACCACCAGCAGCGCGGCCAGCGCGGCAAGGCCCGCGCGCCAGTCCGGCCAGAACAGCCAGGGCAAGCCGCACAGCGCCGCGAACGCGAAGGCGCGCGCCGACATCCGCTGCGCGACCGGCCGTGCCTTGCCCTCCTCGCGCGCATAGTCGAGCGTCATCAACAGGCTGACTGCGGCAACGCGGCTCGCCGCATGCGCGGCCAGCAGGGTCCAGGCCGCGCGCAGCAGCGGCAGCGCCGCGAGCGCCTGCCACTTCAGGGCCAGCGCCAGCACCAGCGCGAGCGCGCCGAAGCTGCCGATGCGCGAATCGCGCATGATGCGCAACACGTCCTCGCGCGTGTAGCCGCCGCCGAAACCGTCGCAGCTATCGGCGAGCCCGTCCTCGTGGAAGGCGCCGGTGGCCACCAGGCTGGCGGCCATCGACAGCAGCACCGCCACGCCGGGCGGCCAGAGGCGCGCGGCAAGCAGATACACGGCGGCGGCCAGCGCGCCGACGCAGACGCCGATCAAGGGAAAATAACGCGCCGCCTGATCGAGATCGCCGGCCGTGTGACCGATGCGCCGCAGAATCGGCACGCGCGTGAAATACCCCAGCGCGACGAAGAAATAACGGCATTCGGCTCGCCAGCGCATGCCCGCTCCCGGCTCAGGCATCGTCGCGGTTCGTGACGCCGGCCGCCTCGAAGCTGGCCATCTCGTCGAGGAAGGCGGTGGCCGCGCGCAGCAGCGGCAGCGCGAGCGCAGCGCCGGTGCCCTCGCCGAGCCGCAGCTCGAGCGCGAGCAGCGGCGCCGCGCCGAAGTGCTGGAGCATGTGGCGATGGCCGTTCTCGTCGGAGACGTGCGAGAACACGCAGTAGTCGAGCACCGCCGGCTGCAGCGCGGCGGCCACCAGCAGCGCCGAGCTGGCGATGAAGCCGTCCACCAGGATCGCCATGCGCGCCTGCGCGGCCGCGAGGAAGGCGCCCGTCATCATCACGATCTCGAAGCCGCCGAAGGTGACCAGCACCTCGAGCGGCGCCCGCGCCTCGGGATGGCGCGCCAGCGCTGCCTCGAGCACGGCGCGCTTGCGGGCCAGGCCCTGATCGTCGAGGCCGGTGCCGCGCCCCACGCACTCGGCCAGCGGCAGGTCGACCAGGCGGCTCATCAGGCAGGCTGCGGCCGAGGTGTTGGCGATCCCCATCTCGCCGAAGCCGATCACCGTGGTGCCGAGCGCCGCGTGGTGCGCGACGCGCGCGGTGCCGGCCGCCAGCGCCGCCTGCAGCTGCGCCTCGCTCATCGCCGGCTCCCTGGCGAAGTTGCGCGTGCCCGCCGCGACCGGCACCGCGATCAGTTGCGGCGAGGCCGGCAGCGGCGTGGCCACGCCCGCGTCGACGATCTCCAGCTCGCAGCCGGCCAGCTTCGAGAAGACATTGATGGCCGCGCCGCCGGCCAGGAAGTTCGCCACCATCTGCGCGGTGACCGCTTGCGGATAGGGACTCACGCCCTCGGCCGCGATGCCGTGGTCGGCCGCGAACACGATTGTCACAGGCCGCTCGATGCGCGGCCGGGTGCTGCGTTGGATCCGGCCCAGCTGCAGGGCCAGCGTCTCGAGCTTGCCGAGGCTGCCGGGCGGCTTGGTCTTGGTGTCGATCAGGTGCTGCAGCGTGGCGCTCAGCGTATCGTCGAGCGCTTCGAGCTTCGGGACGGTATAGGTCGGGTTCATGCGGCGTTCTTCGGTTCGGTTGGGAGCCCGCGCGTCGGACGCGCGAGCTGGGGTGAGCGGGGCAGCAGCAGGCAAGCGGGTGAAGAAGGTTCAGCTCGGCGGCGATGGCGAACGCAGTACCGTGGCATGCGCGGGCCAGGCCGGCACCAGCGCCTCATGGCCGTCGCGCTCGATCAGCACCAGCGGATAGCCGAAGGCGGCGCTCGCCGCCTCGGCCGACAGCACCTCGCGAGCCCGGCCGGCCAGCGCACCGCCGCGCCCGTCGAGCAGCAGCGCATGCGTGGCGTAACGGCGCGCGAGGTTCAGATCGTGACACGAAAAAATCACCGTGCGCGGCGCGGCGCGCAGCCAGGCGAGCAGCGCGTCCAGGCAGGCGGCCTGGTGCTGCAAGTCCAAGTGCGCGAGCAGCTCGTCGAGCAGCAGCAGCGGCGCATCCTGGCACAGCACGCCGGCCAGGGCCACGCGCTGGCGCTCGCCGCCCGACAGCGTGAGCACGTCGCGCGCGGCGAACTCGGCCAGGCCCAGCGCCTGGAGCGCGGCACGCGCGGCGAGCCGGTCGGCCTCGCCCTCCCAGCCCCAACCGCCCAGGTGCGGAAAGCGGTGCGCCAGCACGGTATCGAACACGCTGGCCGCGAAGGCGTCGTGCTGCGCTTGCGGCATCAGCGCGCGACGCCGCGCGAGCACTGCGGCCGGCCAGCGCGCGAGCGGCCGGCCATCGGCCTCGACCTGCCCGGCGGCCGGCACCTCGAGGCCCGCCAGCACCGAGATCAGCGTGGTCTTGCCCGCGCCGTTGGGGCCGGCGATGCACCACAGCTGGCCGGGCGCGAAGCGCAGCGACAGCGCCTCGACCAGGATCCGCGAGCCGGCCGCGAGCCGCAGGTCGCGCACGCACCAGTCGCCGCCGTGCGGCAGGGGGGAGGCAGAAGCAGCAATCGCGCTCATCGTGCCGGCCCGCGCAGCAGCATCCACAGAAACACCGGCACGCCGATCAGCGCCGTCATCGCGCCGACCGGCAGCTGCGCGGGCGCGATCACGGTGTGCGCCGCCAGGTCGGCCGCCATCACGGCCGTGCCGCCCGCCAGCGCCGTGGCCGGCAGCAGCATGCGCTGGTCGTTGCCGAAGGCGAGCCGCAAGGCATGCGGCACCACCAGGCCGATGAAGCCGATGGTGCCGGCCGTGGTGACCGAAGCCGCAGCGGCCAGCGAGGCGATCAGGTACAGACGCAGCCGCGCGACCGGCACGCCCAGCGCGGCGGCGGCCGGCTCGCCGCGCAACAGGGCGTTGTTGCATAAATCGAGCATGAGGACGGAGTAGCCCACGTGGTGATGATTGCAGGCGATGCGAACGGATTG
>JAYFRU010000317.1:0-4286 GCA_040946965.1 Burkholderia sp.
TGTTAACAGGGGCTTCACCCCGGACCGTTGCGCGTAAACGTCACCGTGCCGCGGCTGATTTATGCAACAACGCCCTTCGAAGTCGCATCCGAGATTGCCTCGCCATTTACGCGCACGGTTTCAGAAACGATTTCTGAAACCGTTTCGGCGACCTTCTGAGTTGCGTTTGCGTCAGTCATGGCAACGTCCAAGCCTCGGCGAAACCGAGACAACATTCCGCACAGATGCCCCGTCAACGTCTCCGAGGTGAACTCAGTGAGTACATCGTCACTTGCGCGCAGAGCGCCATAGACCGCATCGGTGACTTCGCGGTCGATTACTGCCTGGTAGCTCTCGTTCGTCATTTCAATTCTCCATTTAGGTCACTTTTGGTCACTTGTTTCGCATCCGCATCGCTGGCTTGTTCTCCAACGATTCGGCATCCTTTACGTCTTCGTCCGCCTGCTGATCCACCACCTTCCATCCGTCCACGAGCGTTTTGCGCCAACCAGACGCGAAAACGTCCTTCCCGTACTCAGCTTCGAGCTTGTTTTCCACGAACTTGTGCTTCGGATAGAACTGCGCCATGTAGCGACGTGCGACGGCATCGAACACACGCTGCTCGTCCGTGGTCAGGCCGCTGGCGAGTTCGCCGGTCGGAATGATCGCGTGGTGCGCAGAGACCTTGGAATCGTCCCAGCACGAATACTTGAAACCCGGATTCGTCCCGCTCGCGAGCTTCATGTACTGCCCCGAAATACCCTTCAGCACGTCGGGCGCTTCTTCGTGCATGGACTGCGGGAGAAACTGGCAATCGGTGCCGACATAGGTGACCATCTTGCGGGTCTGATACAGCGACTGCGTGGCCTTGGACGTTTCCTTGGCCGACATGCTGTGGCGGGCCGACATTTCCGATTGCAGCTTCGCCAGGTTGAATGGCAACGGCGGCTCCTGCTCGCGCTCGATCGCCGTGTAGTGTGTGACAACGCCCTCCAATCCGGCCTTGATGCGCGCGACAATGGCCTCTGCGACGCGCCGATCGATGATCCGCCCTTCACTATCGATGCCAGCCTGGTCCGCGCCCTCCAGCCGCCCGGTCCATTCGAGCACCCGGCCGTCCGGCAATTCGATCTCCGGTACGTAGTAGGTGACCGCCTTGAAATTGCGGATCTCCAGTTCACGCATCACGACGAGGCCGAGTGTCGGCGTCTGGACACGGCCGACCGATAGGGCTTCCTCGAGGCGCACGCCGATTGCCGCGCGCACACCGCGCGAACCGTTCATGCCAATGAGCCAGTCCGCCTCAGAGCGCGCCTCGCCTGCATAGCGCCGATTCACGAACTGAGGTTCGCCGTTCTTACGTCGATTCTGCGGGGCAAAGGCGGTGCGAAGCGATGCCTCGTTGTTTGCGGTGATCAGCACGCGTTCGACAGGCTTTGCACTGCCGTCCGGGTTGATGCCGGCATACGCAATCACTTCATCGGCGATCAATTGCCCTTCGCGGTCGATATCGCCCGCGTTGACGATGATGTCTGCCTCTTTGAGGAGTTTCACGACGGTCCGAAGCTGGTCGGCCTTCTCCTTGTCCGCGAAGTGCCGGAACTTCGGCGGGAGGATCGGCAGTTGATCGAACCCACGCGCAGCCTTCTGCGCGTCGCCCATATAGTCTTCGGGCGAACCGATATCGAGCAGATGCCCGATGTTGTTCGTGACGTAATCGCCGTTCTTGAGCAGGTAGGCACCACTCAGGCGCTTCTCGATGCCGAGGAATTCAGCAATGTGCTTTGCAACGTCTGGCTTTTCGGTAAGGTAAGTACGCTTTGGCATGGTCTACCTCACGCGAGCTTCATGCGACGCGGCGCTGCGCGCTCTGGCGCTGTATCGGCGTCGTGGAGCGGTGGTAGATCATCGAACTTCATGATCTCGATCCCGTGTCCCGTATAAGTCGCCCTTTCAGCGAAGACATACACGCGGTCCGTTTGCAGACCGGCGCTCCTGGCTTCCGCCAGGATGTCGAGGAAAACGGCACGGTTGAGCGTTGCAGGTACAACAAAGATCCCCCTGCCCGTTTTCGCGACCTTGGCTGCGAGAAAGCCCTCGGACACCATGGGTTCGATGCCCTTCCCCGCATACGCCACCTTGATCACCTGCTCCTTGAATGCCATCGACGGACGCTCTCGCGCAGCCTGCGGCGCTGCCTGTTGCGTCCGTTGCTCAGCGAGCGCGATCGCCGCGTCAAGCCTGTCTGCAAGTTCCTTTGAGACGCCGCCGTGTGCGGCCCAAGCGGCGGGAAGTAGCTCTTTTCCCTGCCGCAGCACGGCAAGCATGTCCGCCTCAAGAACAGCCCCGGCTTTGCCTCGCTCAACGGTCTCCGACACGAGCGCGACTGCCGCACGCGACAGCCCACAGCGCTCCGCAAAGCCCGGATCGGGCAGCGCAGCCTGAACCTGCTCCAAGGCTTCGAAAACTGACCAGGTAGGTGTCTGCTTCGAGTCCGAACCTGCGGTTTGCCGGGCGCGAGCGGAAAGGACATTTCCGTCCGTCACTGCGTATTCCAGAAGGTTGTCCGCCACATGCCGGATGATTGCCTGATGGCGGACTTCAACGCTCATGTCCCCTTGAGGAATAGCGCTCATGAGCTTGACTCGATTGCCTAACGACATCACGTTGAGCCAATAATCCTGGGCAAGCGCGAGCCGGGAAGTCGGCATCCCGTAGTCATCGACATATTCGTCTTGCGTCGAAAATGACGTATCCATAGGTGCCCCCTAAGCCAAACGGATCTTGGTGCGGTGATTCGGCGAGGTGCCGTAGGCTTCGTGCTCCTCGTTCTCCCATCGCTTGCGGTCATCGAGGCTGGAAGGGAAATAGCCCAACTCTTCACCGATCAATTCGCGGTGAGCCGCATCCCATGCCAGGGAATCGACATCGCAGACCTTGCGGTCCACAAACGCATTCGGATTCTCCTCGTAGACCACCTGCTCGCGAACGTACAGCGCGGCGGCATCCAAACCGTGCTGCCGCGCATACCGGTTCAGGATGTAGACCTGACGTTCCGTTTCACGCCAGAAAGGCGAATCCACTTCGCAAATCGGACGGAAGAACGGTGAATTGCTGTCCGACCAGGGCTGCGGCGAAGCGTGCTCGCGCGAGGACGACCGGTGACCAGTGTTGAGCATGATCTTGTCGCCCCGCAGTTCCAGATCGTGTACGTTGACGCGGTGCGCGAGCGCGATCCGCCTCAGCATTTCAACCGTCCCCGGTGGCTCCCCCATCTCAGTGTGCGCCGTGTGCCGCCAGTCCTGTCCTTGGTCCGACTCGGTTGCCCGGTTCCGTGCCCACGTATAGCGCCCTTCTTCGTCCGCAGGCGCGGATTCGGCCGCGACAACCTCCTGCGTAGCTCCGCGTCGCATCTGTTCGCCCTGGCCGTGCAGCGCCGCCTTGATCTTATGGAACCCGCGCGCGAGCGTCACGGCCGCTGCGCTCACGATCGGCGCAGCGGTCATGAAGGCAAAGCCGCGCGCCTGAGTATCACCGCCGAACGAGGGAAGCTTGCCTTCGAGGCCACGAAGGAGAAACTCGCCGAACGGGTATTGCACGAGCGTGTCCTTGTACGCATTCACAGCCGCGATGCCGCCATGCTTGAGAAGGCCAAGCTCGCCTTGCGCTTCTAGCGCACAACCCACGATAGCGACTGTCGCGCCGACCACTGCCGGGACGCTGACGGCCAGCTTGAGATCGACTTTCGACAGCTTTTCGGCGAAGCGCGCGAAAATACCTTCTGCTTTTTTCTGGAATTCGCTCATGGGTTGGCCTCAGTTGATGACGGGGTACTCGTGCTCGACCAGTTCGCAGAACTCGTCGGCCAGACCCAACATGCCGACCGTCTCGGGGTTGGCCGCGTCGATCCGGCCGGCCACGTAGTCGGACAGGAAGGCCGCGTAGACCACGGCGTGCGACCTGACGATGCTTCCCTCGTCAATCCGCTCGGTGCAAGCATCGAGGCGCGGAATCAACCGCTTGGCGCGCTCTTTTTGAGCAAATGCTGCAAGTGACATTTCCAAGCTCCTATATATGTATCGTTGTTATGATACGCATTTTTAATAATACACCAAAACCTCCGGCTCACGGCCGATAGCGCGCCTTCGGCGGCTCCAACGCCTCAACGTTGGCCGCTCCGTGCTCCGAAAGAAAACGCGCCTTGGCAGAGCGGACCGCCGACGAATCGTTCTCGCTGATGACTGGCGTGGCCCCGTCGTCGTTCGCGCCAATTTCCACAGCATCGATCCAGCGCAGCACCTTGAGGT
>JAYFRU010000318.1:0-4283 GCA_040946965.1 Burkholderia sp.
CCCGGCGCGCGGGGAGGAGGAAAATTCGCTCATCCCGAGATTCTCGCTCCAGTGGCGCTAAGTGGATAGCCCTTATGGATATACAGCTTCCGAGGCATTGTAACGCACGCGTCTCAAAAAGCGAGCGTCTGTCCGATCGTCATGTCGCGATGAGCCACGCCGAGTAAGATGGGGCGATGCAGATGGTGGGAGCGCCTATGTGCACCAATTACGTGGCCACCAGCAAAAGCCGGTATGCCGCGCATTTCGGGACTGAGCCGCCTGCTGAAGATTGGCGGACTGAGATCTATCGGGACTACCTCGCCCCGTTTATCCGGCGTGGCGACGACGGAAGCCGCGAGTCACTGCTCGGCGGCTTTGGAATTCGGCCGCAAGCCAAGATAGGTGGCAACGCGCATTTCGACACGATGAATGCTCGGAGCGAAACAGTCGGGCAGAAGGCAAGCTTCAAGGATTCGTGGCAGGCAGGTCGACTGGCGATCATCCCGGCCGACGTGATCTTTGAGCCGCGCTACCCGTCGCTACCCGATCTAGATGTGCCTGACCGCGACGAGCGCGTCCGCGAGGTGTTGAAGCAACGCTCCGAGAGGTGGGGCATCACGCTCGCGAGCGACACACCGTGCGCCGTCGCCGGGCTTTGGAAGCCCTGGAAAGAGGGCGATGGCACCATAACCTACGGCTTCACGATGCTGACCGTTAACGCGGACGAGCATCCATTTCTCTGCCAGTTTCACAAACATCTCAACCCAAACGGCTCTCCAAACGAGAAGCGCGGCGTGGTCATCCTGCAGCCAGATCAATACGACGACTGGCTCAACTGTCGAGATCCGGAGCTTGCGCGAACGTTCCTCTCGTTGTTGCAGCCTGACGCATATCGAGCCGCGCCCGCTCCGCGCGCGAAGCGGACCAAGGCGTCGACCAGTGAGGTAACGCGCGGCGGCCCAGGCCTCTTTTGAAACTTCGGTTGGCGCGACCCTACGCTGCGACCCTCTGGTTATGAACCAGGCGCGGCCCGGCAACCTGTGATCCCGCCTCGGTCACCTCTCGACGTTCGCCCCAGGCACGTCTGATCGCCATCGCGCGGTCTTGCCGGCATTGGAAATATCGACGAATTTCCCTGACGGTCGGCTTGACCTCGCCAGCGGAGACTGCCGCCGCGAGACGGGCAACGTCCCGAGCCAGGCGCGGATCGATCGAGCCGCTATCTTCGCATATCACTTCGACCCGAACCGCAGACTCTGCGATGGTGAGACCCGTGGCGAGAACGGTAGCGCTACGGCTGTCGGCAACATCGATGCCTTCGCCGGTGGCGGTAGCAGGGCCGGTAACAACCGCAGCCTCGTGTCGCTCCGCATGATCGGTCAGTACATCGCCCAGCGGCACGATGAACGTCGTCTCGGACCGCGTGGCCACCGATGCAATTCGACCGTTCAGCGCAACAAGCCAGCATGCGCACGCCACCGCTTCAACGAGAAGCCCAAGGCCCAACGCAACCAATAGATCCGCCGTGCTTGCCTGAATGCCGATCAGCGTAGCGATACCGGACGTGACCGGGTCGGCTTCGGCGGCCTGCTCTCTGTTGAACAACGCAATACGGGCAACCTCGCGGGCATCGGCCGCGCCTTGGCGGCGCAACGCTTCAGCCTGCTCGACGTTCAGCGCGGTGATTCGTGCTTCGAGTTCAGTTCGACGTGCTGCGAGGAAGCTGCAGCGCTCGGCGCAACGCTGCGCGTCGACATTCGCGAGCTTCGCCTTCGCCTTTGCAATGTCTTGAGCGACGACTTCAACCGGCCGTCCGCGTGACGCCACCGAAACGTTGATCGGCCCCGCCGCGTCGCGAACGGCCATTGCTCGCACCTCGCCGGCGTGGCGCTGGGCCGCAAGGAAGAAAGTCGCGTGACTGTATGTGGTGGCCAACAGACATGCGATCCAGAGAACGACGGAAGCAGCACGCAATCCACCAGCTGCTGCGCGGGTCAGGGCAGGTAGTAAATGGGCGCCGAGGAGAAGAACGACACCAATCGCAATCCATGCTGCGCGCTCGGCCGTTCCAGCGCCGCGCTCGACGCCCGCGATAACCGACACGGCAGCGGATGTGCCTGTCGCGAGTAGCGCGACGCAGGCAGCGAGAATTCGATGGAGCCAGCCGGGGGCTGGTCGGGATAGTCATGTTGGGCCTCTCTTGCGGATGACACCCGCGCCCCGTCGCCAAACGGGGTGGGCGGGCAAACAGAGCAGGGTTGGCGAACCGGCAGAAAGGCACCGCAAACCGGCGGACGCGAACGTCCCCCTGCCCTGAAGCCCGCCCGTGAAAGGCGTGCGACAACAGAGACATGATAAACGCCGCCAACGCGGCTACGTGCCGTTCCTGAACAGGTCGCCAAACCTGGTGCCGCTTATCTGCGGCACCAAGGCAGTATAAACCGAAACATATGTGCACATATGTTTATTTGTATATGTGCGCGTATGGTGCTATTCTTGAGGGGTGGATTTCCCGGTCAGGAGGGCGGCATGCGCACCGTATCGATTTTCAGAAACAACGCGAATCAGGCGATTCGAATCCCCAAGGACCTGGAATATCAGGGTGTCGCCGAGCTGGAAATTACTCGCGAGGGCGACACGATCACGCTTCGTCCAGTTCGTCCGACCTGGAGTTCGTTCGCCGCGCTCGAGCCCGCCGATCCGGATTTCCTGTCCGAGCGAACACCTGTCGTAGCGCCGGAGCGTCGCTTCGAGCTCACCGACGCGGATCTCGATGGAAACGCGGGGGCGTCGAAGACATGAGCCTGTACATGCTCGACACGAACATCTGCTCGTACATCATGCGCGCGCGGCCGGCCGAGGTTATTCAGCGGTTGGAAACCGCAGTATCCGCGCAGCATCGCATCGTCATATCGGCCATCACCTACGCGGAGCTCTGCGATGGTGCGGCGAGCAAACGGGCATCGCCGCGCATGCCCGGTCTCGTCCGCGAGTTCGTCCAGCGCCTGGATGGCGTCCTCCCCTGGGATGCGGCAGCCGTCGATGCGACCGTGCACATTCGGAAGGCCTTGTCCGAAGTGGGCACGCCGATCAGCTATAACGACGCGTCGATAGCAGGGCATGCGCTCGCATGTGGCGCGGTGCTTGTGACGCACAACACGCGAGAGTTCGAGCGAGTTGCAGGCCTGCAGCTCGAAGACTGGCACGACTGAGAAGTCATCTTTTTTGCGCCTAGGCGCGGCTCGCATCCTGAGGAATCCTTATTGTTATGGACAAGCCGCCCTACCTCGTGTCCTGCGTGAGTAAAAAAGCGCGCGAACCGATGGCCGCCCGCGACCTGTACCAATCGCAGTGGTTTGTGAAGGCGAGGCGATACGTCGAGAACCAGGGCGGTGACTGGCTTATTCTGTCAGCGCTCCACGGAGTGGTCGCGCCAGATCAAATCATCGCCCCGTACGACAAGACCCTGTCTCGCATGCCGATAGCCGAGCGCCGCTCGTGGTCCGCTGGGATGCTGACCACGCTCCAAAGCGGATGCCTCCAGGGACGGCGCTGTGTTGTCCTGGCCGGGCATGCGTACAGGGAATTCCTGATCGATCCGTTGCGTCGAGACGTGACCGTCGAGATCCCGATGGAGGGTATGGCGATAGGACGGCAGTTGCAGTGGTTGTCGCAGCACGGCGCACGGCAGTGACCAGCGTCACGCATATCTGGGACAGCGCCAGAAATACATACAGAATTTGCAGAACCTGCCGATATGTATAGCTGCCCCGACGAGAAGCAACGACAGGAAAAATCAACGTCCGAACTGAGAGAGATCAAGGATGGCTGGCGACACGCACAAGCTGCTCGTGGAACTAGGAGAAAGGTGGCTGAAGCGGCAAGGGTTCCCCATCGTGGCAGCGGAACTCGCATCGACTGGAGCCCGGGAACAAGCGGATGTCATTGGATTCCGGTCAGGGGCCACCGCCATGATTGAAGCGAAGGCTTCTCGCGCTGACTTCCTCGCTGATGCGCGAAAGCCACACCGAGCGGCTGGCGGTCTTGGCACCTACCGGTTCTACCTATGTCCGCCCGAGATCATTGCCCTGTGCGATCTCCCTGAGCGCTGGGGCCTCTTGTACGCCGACGGGCGTAGAGTGCGTGAAGTCGTCTGCCCACCTGGAAACTTATGGCCAGGCTATCCGACGAGCTCCGAGACTTGGTCCAGGTTCCAACATGAAGCGGAATTTTGTCGAAGCCTTGCTGGCCGAGCGCGCGCCCTGCTTTGCAATGGGGCTCGTGGCCGAGGGACAAACGCA
>JAYFRU010000319.1:0-4277 GCA_040946965.1 Burkholderia sp.
TTCGGCTAACTCTTCCCCTTGCCGGGCGAGCAGAGGACTTTCACCTCCGAGTGGGTGCGCCCTGCCGGGCGCACCCAGATAAAAACCCCGGCGGTGCCGGGGTTGGCCTGCCGCGCACTTCGCGCGGCGGGGGATCGAGCCACGCTGCCGGCACGGCCGAAGCCGCGCCGCGCTCACTCGCCGAACAGCGAGCCGAGCGTCTCGGCCGCGTGGCTGTCGATAGTGTTGTAGGTGACGCTGGTCGCCTCGAAGATATACAGCGTGGTGTACTTGCCGAGCCGCTCGAGGATCTCGTCCTGCAGCGATTCCGGTACCACGTTCATGTTCAGATACCACGCGGTCGACGACAGCCGCGCCTGGAATGTGCCGTATTCCTGCATCAGCGTATAGAAAGCATCCGCATCCTGATCCCGGCACACAATAACCAGATTTCCTGCCATTCAGCCCTCCTGCTTGTGACGTTCGTTCTTGCGAAGCAAGCCTTGATCATACCTGTTTAGTCGCCGCCGCTCGCCTGCGGTTCGTTTTGTGTTCGCGCGGGTCGACGGCGGCGCGCCGGGCCCCTGCCTGTTGCGTTCGCGCCCCGGCGGGTTTCCCCGCATCCCGGATCGCGGCATAATTCGCCTTTGCGCTGCGTCACGCGCGTTGCATCCCGCTTGCGACTTCTTTCAAATTCCCCGCAGTCCACCCGCGTATTCCTTCGATTTGGGTGTTGTTTGTCTGCGATTGCCGGGGGATGTCTTCATGTTGGGTACCGGAAGCTTGTGCCTGTCACAGGGGTTGTAGTAGTGTCGTGCCGTCGTCGCGCCCGGCCCTCCTTTTTGGGTGGGCCCGGGATGGGTGAGCAAGCGGGGCTGCAGTAGCCGACGCTCGGGATTGTCCAGTCATAAGCAAACACCGCAATGCGCCTTACCATGAGTCACGAACGCATGCTGGCCTCAAATTTCGCTTCGAACGGCCATGCCGGGGAGGGTGCCTGATGGATTTTGGTTTCAATCCAAACCGGATCGCGAACGCATCGGCGTGGCGCGTGCTGCCCAATCGCTGGGACTTCATCGCCTTTCCGCTGATCCTCTGTGTGATCGCGATGGCGGCCGTGGGTTTCCATGAAACCATGGCGCCGATCGGCACGCTCAGTACCCAGAAGATCTCGCTCGATCCCGCCAACCTGCCCGAATACGCGCTGCGCACCACGCTGCGCATGCTGGCGGCAATGGTCGCCTCGCTGGTGTTCACGCTGGTCTACGGCACGCTGGCGGCCAAGAGCCGCCGTGCCGGCATGGTGCTGGTGCCGATCCTCGACATCCTGCAATCGGTGCCGGTGCTCGGCTACATCTCGTTTACGGTGACCTTCTTCCTGGCGCTGATCCCGAGCCGCGTGGCCGGTGCCGAGTTGGCCGCGATCTTCGCGATCTTCACCAGCCAGGCCTGGAACATGACCTTCAGCTTCTACCAGTCGCTGCGCACGGTGCCGCGCGACCTGGACGAGGTCTCGCGCGGTTTCCATCTGACCACCTGGCAGCGCTTCTGGAAGCTCGAGGTGCCGTTCTCGATGCCGGGCCTGGTCTGGAACATGATGATGTCGATGTCGGGCGGCTGGTTCTTCGTGGTGGCCTCCGAGGCCATCACCGTGGGCAACCACACCATCATCCTGCCGGGCATCGGTGCCTACCTGGCGCAGGCGATCTCGGACAAGAACATCGGCGCGATCGGCTGGGTGATCCTGGCCATGACGGTGGTGATCCTGGCCTACGATCAACTGCTGTTCCGTCCGCTGGTGGCCTGGGCCGACAAGTTCCGCATGGAGAACACCAGCTCGGGCAATGCGCCCGAATCCTGGCTGCTCGACCTGGTGCGCCGCACGCGCCTGATCCACCAGCTGCTGGTGCCGGCCGGCTGGCTGCTGGCGCGCGCCGCGCGGCTGCCGTTCCGGCTGCCCTCGTTCGACGCCTCGCGCTTCGCGCTGCCGCGCGTCGAGAAGCGGGCCTCGCGCGCGGCCGACATCGGCTGGGCGATCCTGGTGCTGCTCGGCACCGCCTACGTGGTCTGGCGCGTGGTCAGCTTCGTGGCCACCGGCGTGACGCTGACCGAGGTCGGCCACGTATTCCTGCTGGGCCTGGCCACGCTGCTGCGCGTGCTGGTGCTGATCGCGATCGCCTCGGTGGTGTGGGTGCCGATCGGCGTGTGGATCGGCCTGCGCCCGGCGCTGGCCGAGAAGGCCCAGCCGATCGCCCAGTTCCTCGCCGCGTTCCCGGCCAACCTGCTGTTCCCGGTGTTCGTGATCGTAATCGCGCGCTTCCACCTGAACCCGGACATCTGGCTGTCGCCGCTGATCGTGCTCGGCACCCAGTGGTATATCCTGTTCAACGTGATCGCCGGGGCGACCTCCTATCCCAACGACTATCGCGAGGCCGCCACCAACTTCCGCATCCGCGGCTGGCAATGGTGGCGCCAGGCGATCCTGCCCGGCATCTTCCCCTACTACGTGACCGGCGCGATCACCGCCTCGGGCGGCGCCTGGAACGCCAGCATCGTCTCCGAGCTGGTGCAGTGGGGCGACACCAAGATCCAGGCGCACGGCCTCGGCACTTATATCTCCGAGATGACCGCCGCCGGCGACTATCCGAAGATCATCATGGGCATCACGGTCATGTCGCTGTTCGTGACCCTGTTCAACCGCCTGTTGTGGCGCCCACTGTACGCCTATGCCGCAACGAAGCTGCGGCTCGACTAAGACTCATTGAGAGCGAAACGCGATGCAAAACCAGAATGCCGTCCAGACGCCGCCGGCGCCGCCGCGCCTAGGCGACGAGATCCTGAACGTCAAGGACGTCAGCTGCGGCTTCAACAAGACGCAGGGCGAGTTGCTCGTGCTCGACGGGGCCAACCTGTCGCTGCGCGAGGGTGAGATCGTCGGCCTGCTGGGCCGTTCGGGCTCGGGCAAATCCACCTTGCTGCGCATCATCGCCGGGCTGATCGAGCCGACCGGCGGTGAGGTCAGTTATCTCGGCAAGCCCCTGAGCGGCCCGGCCGAAGGCGTGGCGATGGTGTTCCAGACCTTCGCGCTGTTCCCCTGGCTGACCGTGCTGCAGAACGTGGAAGCGGGCCTCGAGGCGCTCGGCGTGGGCGCTCGCGAGCGGCGCGAGCGCTCGCTCGCGGCGATCGACCTGATCGGTCTGGACGGCTTCGAGAACGCCTATCCGCGCGAGCTGTCGGGCGGCATGCGCCAGCGCGTCGGTTTCGCGCGTGCGCTGGTGGTCGATCCGACCATCCTGCTGATGGACGAGCCGTTCTCGGCGCTCGACGTGCTGACCGCCGAGACGCTGCGTACCGACCTGCTCGACCTGTGGACGCAGGGCAGGATGCCGATCAAGTCGGTGCTGATCGTCACGCACAACATCGAGGAAGCGGTGTTCATGTGCGACCGCATCTTGGTGCTGTCGTCGAACCCGGGCCGCGTGATTGCCGAGATCAAGGTGCCGTTCAAGCATCCGCGCAACCGGCTCGACCCGGCCTTCCGCAAGCTGGTGGACGACATCTACGCGAAGATGACGGCGCGCCAGACCGGCGAGGCGACCAAGAAGGGGCTCGATTCGGGCAGCTGGCTGCCGCGCGTGTCGACCAACCTGATGGCCGGCTTGATCGAGACGCTGGCCGCGCCGCCCTACCACGGCCGCGCCGACATGCCGGAAATCGCGCGCTCGCTGCACCTCGAGGTGGACGACCTGTTCCCGATCGCCGAAGTGCTGCAGCACCTGGGCTTCGCCGACGTGCGCGAGGGCGACGTGTTTCTGACGCCGCCGGCGCGCGTGTTCGCCGAGTTCGGCACGCAGGAGCGCAAGATGATGTTCGCCGATCACCTGCTGCGTCATGTGCCGCTGGCCGCGCGGATCAAGAAGGTGCTCAACGAGCGGCCCGGCCATCGCGCGCCGCGCGTGCGCTTCGAGCAGGAGCTGGAGGATTTCCTGTCCGACAGCGCGGCCGAGGAAACGCTGGACGCGGTGATCGACTGGGGGCGTTATGGGGAGATCTTCTCGTACAACGACCAGACCGAGATCTTCAGTCTGGAGGATGTGGAGTCTTGATGGTGGGGGATGGATGTGAGAGGTTGGGCATCCATCGCGAAGCCGACTTGTAGCGGGTAGTGAGAAAGGCGCGATCGATGATCGCGCCTTTTTGTGGGTCTTCGCGGAATTCTGACGGACAACCCGCATTACACGAAGCGCTGCGCGTGGTACGTCGGCCGCCGCTGTCGCGAGAGCACGGTCAAGGATGTG
>JAYFRU010000320.1:0-4265 GCA_040946965.1 Burkholderia sp.
TCCTCATCAAGCAGGTGATGAGATCTATAACGCACGACGGCCGTTTCCGTTGTCATGATTTACGAATTACTCAATAGGGCCCGCCGGCGGGCCAGCGACGGCTCGCGGCGCCAAGGGGGACACGTGGACAGCAAGCGCAGCAATCAGGGTGCCGGCCAGCTCGGCGGCGAGACGGCCGAAACCGGCCAGCAGCAATATCCGGGGCGCTTCTCGCAGCGCGATTTCGAGGCGATCGCCGAGCGCGCCGTATTGCGCGAACCGGGGCGCGAGCCGGGCGGCGAGGGTGCAGCGCGGGCCGAGTCGCGGCATGGCCCTGGATGCGGGCGTTCGCATCGACGGCCGACGGCTGTGGGACAGCCTGATGGAACTGGCGAAGATCGGCGCCACGCTCAAGGGCGGCGTCTGCCGTCTCGCGCTGAGCGATCTCGACAAGGCCGCGCGCGACCTGATCATCGACTGGGGGCGGCAGGCCGGCTGCGCGATCACGATCGACCAGATGGGCAACGTCTTCATGCGCCGCAGCGGCCGCAACGATGCGCTGGCGCCGGTGCTGACCGGCTCGCATGCCGATTTGCAGCCCACCGGCGGCCGCTTCGACGGCATCTACTGCGTGCTCGGTGGGCTGGAGGTGGTTCGCACGATGAACGATCACGGCATCGAGACCGAGCGGCCGATCGAGGTGGTGATCTGGACCAACGAGGAAGGTTGCCGTTTCGCGCCGGGCATGACCGCCTCGGGCGTGTTCGCCGGCGTGTTCGCGCTCGACTATGCGCTGGGCCTGCACGACATGGACGGCAAGACGCTCGGCGACGAGCTGCGCCGGATCGGCTACGCGGGCGAGACGCCTTGCCAGCGCCGCCCGATCCATGCCGCCTTCGAGCTGCATATCGAGCAGGGGCCGATCCTCGAGGCCAAGGGTTTGACGATCGGCGTGGTCACCGACGCGCAAGGGCAGCGCTGGTACGAGATCGAGATGATCGGCCAGGAGGCGCATGCCGGCCCCACGCCGATGCCGCGTCGCCGCGATGCGCTGCTGGGTGCCTCGAAGATCGTGCAGCTGGTCAACGAGATCGGGCTGCGCCATGCGCCGCTGGCCTGCGCGACGGTGGGCATGATGCGCGTCTACCCGAACTCGCGCAACGTGATTCCGGGGCGCATGTTCTTCACCGTGGATTTCCGCCACCCGCAGGACGAGATCCTCGCGCGCATGAACGACGAGCTGCGCGAGGGCATCGCGCGCGTGACGACCGAGATCGGGCTGGAGGCGAAGATCGACCAGATCTTCTACTACGCGCCGGTGGCCTTCGATCGCGCCCGCGCGCAGGCGGTGCGTTCGGCTGCGGCGAGCCTCGGCTACTGGCATCGCGAGATCGTGTCGGCGCCGGACATGACGCCTGTTACCTGGCGCAGGTGGCGCCCACCTCGATGGTGTTCGTGCCCTGCGTGGACGGCATGAGCCACAACGAGATCGAGGACGCGTTGCCGGAGTGGATCGAGGCGGGCGCGAACGTGCTGCTGCACGCGGTGGTGGCCCGGGCCTCGGAGCTGGGGTGAAGCGGTAGGCGCTCGGGCAAGATTCCCCGCCGTGCGCGCGGCGGGGAATCTCCTTCAGCCTACGAGTGCTGATCCTGCTGCGTTGCGTTTCTCATGCGCATGATGCGCTGGGGCGTGCGCTCCGACATGAAGCGCAGGACATCGTCGAGCCGGACGTAGCCGGTCCCGGCCCGATCGATTTCCGAAAAATGGTCGCTGACCAGGCCCCAGCCGGCCTCGCGGGCCTGCTGCCGTGACAGCAGCCCGCCGGCATTGCCGCCTGCAGCCGCAGTGAAGCGCTGCGTGAGCTGGTTCTTGACGTTGCGGGTCACCGAGTGTTCCGACGGTTTGGGCGGCGGAACCCAGCCCTCCGGCGGAGGCGGCGGTTTCGGTAAATCGTCGTAGGCATTGGCCACGCCCATGCTCGCCGTCGCGATCAGCCCCGCGACGAGAGCGCCAGCAATCAAAGATCCGATATTCATATGATGATCCCTCGTTCGTGATTACAGCAGGGCGCCGTTCGCGATCCGCGCCGGCGACTGGAAATAGTCACCGATCACCTGCTTGAGCGGCGCACGCGACGATTCGGTGTTGTAGATCATATGGCCGCCCTCGAACCATTTCACGGGAATCCGATCGCCCAGGTGCACGCCTTCGAGCTCGAGCTCCGTCTGGAAGCCCGGCGTGGCGATATCCTCGTAGCCATGGAGGATCAGCAGCTTGGCATCCGGATTGGCCGTCAGCACCGCCTGGATGTCGGTGATGCTCTCGGGGTTGTCGGAGTCGCTGCCGGCTCGTTGCCATTTCCAGGGGTAAGTGGTCTCTCCCGATGCCTTGTATCTGGACCGGCTCTTGTAGTTCACGAAATCGGGGAAATAGGTCTTCAACTGGTTGAGGAAGGCCACGTCGATATAGTCATCCGCATCGAAGCCGTTCCCATTCGGCACCTTCATGCGCGCGTCGTAGCGGCCGAGCTGGTAGCCTGAAACCAGTTGGCTCTGGAAGGAAGCAGGACCCATGTTGAAGTTGCGGCCTTGCAAACTCGAGGCCGGAATGCCCGTGTAGTCCGCCAGGGTGTTGATCACCGTCTGCCCCTGGGCGCTCGACGCGAAGGAATTCCATGCCTCGGTCGGCTTTCCGTGCTTGAAATAGCTGTCGTAGATCGGCTGAAATGTCTTTCTCGCCAGGGTGCGCAACTCGGCCAGATATTGCTCCTGCGACTGCGCGCCCCGTTTCGAGGACTTCTTGAAATAATCCGCCGCCATGGCATAGGACGGGATGAAACCCGCGCAACTGGTTTCTCCCCGCGTCGAGTCGCAGGGCGAGCTGTAGTCGAGGATCGGCGAGTTGAGGATGAAGCCCGCCAGCACCTTGGCGGGTTTGCCGGACGGATCGGGCGCGTAGCCGCTGGTGCCCGCCTGCTCCAGCAGGTTGGCGACGATCGGCGTGCGGATGCCGCCGTAGGATTCGCCATACAGGTATTTCGGCGAACTCTGTCGGTTGTACTTGTTGATGTAACTCGTGATGAAGTCCGCGACCACCTGGGCGTCGATGTCGGTGCCCCGCAGATCCGTATTGGTGAGCGGCGCGATCGCGGTGGAATAGCCGGTACCCGGCGGATCGACGAAGACGATGTCCGACTGGTCGAGCAGGGATACTGCATTGTCCTCGAACGGAAAGCTGTCGGGCCGCTTGGTCGGGTCGGCCATGTTGGGCGCATCAGATTTCAGGCGCTTGGGCCCCCAGGAACCCAGGTGCAGCCAGATCGACGACGAACCCGGGCCACCGTTCCATAAGAACGTGACCGGGCGGTTTTCCTTGGGAAGCGCGTCGCGGGTGTACGCGGTGTAGAAGATCGCCGCTTCCGGCTTCTTGCCGGTGCCGTCGCCGTGATAGGCGATCAGGTGCCCGGCACGCGCGACATACGGCAATACCTTGTTGTCGATGGTGATGGTGTGCCGCTTGACTGAGGAATCCTCATTGATTTTGGTCAGCGCAATCGAGCCGTCGTATCTCGTATCGTAGATATTGGCGTCGTCCAGCAGCTTGTCGGCCGGGGCGACCTTATCGAACACCTCCTGCTCGGAGGCGGCCGTGATCTGCGGTGACGGGACCGGGGCGGGTGTGGCCACCTTGCTCTGGATGGGAGCGGGCGTGTCGTCACCGCCGCAGGCAACGAGCGTTGCCGTGGCAAGCGTCGCGATGACGGTCCAGGTCGGCATTCTGCTACTCATGGATTGATCTCCGGAATCATTGAAATCATCTTGGTTATGATCAGTAGTCCGCATCACTACGATCGAATCGAGCTGCATCGGCACCGGTGTCGGTGGAGCCGTGGCGCTCGCACCTTCGGATATTTCCCCGCCGCGATCATTAGCGCATGTGCGGCGGGAATCATTACTATCGATGCTCGGAAAATAAAACAAGCATCATGTAATGGCTTGAAATATCTTAAAATAATAATAGCGTGACAAAATAAAATAAACAACAGCTCTCCACAAAAATCGACAAATCCGCCTGAGAGCCAGCAAGGATGGGCATTAAGCGTCGTATCGATGCCGATTGATAACCATTGGTATTCAATAATAAGGATTGGATTTTCAGGATGAAAGGTCATGAAAATTCAATCCTTGTTTCTCTGCTGCAAATAAATTTGGCTCTCTTGAAAAATGAGTGGGTTACGAGGCATGCGGGTTGATCTCCGAGAAGTCGAGCTTGCCAGCGATCAGAAA
>JAYFRU010000321.1:0-4238 GCA_040946965.1 Burkholderia sp.
AACGCCATCGCCAAACATCGCGTCGACTGGAATCCCGACTTTCATATCGCTTGACTCTCAAGACGGTTGCTCAGAGCGCGAACGCCACGCCCGTGATCCGCTCGCGCAGCGCCCACAGGCGCTGCGCGGCGGTCGCGTCGATCGCCCAGGGCAGCACCCCGTCGAGCGGCTGGTGATCGGCCGGCACCGCCCGCGCTACTTCGTTATCCTCGCAATACACGCCGCCGATGCCGTCGAGTGCCGGGCTGGTCGCGCACCAGACGGTGGTCGAGGCGCCCTGCTCCGGGCTCTTGTACGAGGCACGCTGCGATTCGGGGATCCGCCCGTGTTCGCCGCGAAAGCCCGCGCGCTGCAATTCCTCGATCGTCAGCGAGCGCTGCAGGTTGGTCTCGATGCGCCCCGGGTGCACGGCGAAGGCGCGCACGCCATGCGCCCTGGCCAGCCGATCGAGCTCGACCGTAAACAGCACGTTGGCCGTCTTCGATTGGCCGTAGGCGATCCACTTGTCGTAGTCGCGCCGCGCGAAGTTCGGATCGTCGAAATCGAACCGGGCACGGCGATGCGCCCCCGACGAGAGATTGACGACCCGCGCCGTGCCGGCTCGCGCCAGCGCCGGCCACAGGCGCGCGGTCAGCTGGAATGGGCCGAGGTGATTGGCGGCGAGCTGGCCTTCGTAGCCCGCGCGCATCGCGCGCTGCAGGGGCGTGGCCATGATGCCGGCGTTGTTGATCAGGCGATGCAGCGCGCGATCGCTGGCCAGGAATTGCGCGGCGCAGGCATCGATCGATGCCGGATCGAGCAGGTCGAGCCGGGCTACCTCGGTGCGCGGTAGATCACGCAACACCTCGCGCGCCTTTGCCGGATCGCGGGCCGGCACGATCACCGTGGCGCCGGCGCCGGCCAGCGTGCGCGTGGTCTCGAGCCCGATGCCCGAATGGCCGCCGGTCACGATCGCGGTGCTGCCGCTCAGGTCGATGCCGGCGATCACCTCGCGTGCGGCATGGCTCGCATCGAAGCCGGAATCGATCGGGGTCTGCTGGGATGACATGGGCAAGTTCTCCTGTGCTGGCGGAGCCGGTCGACATGGCCGGCTCGGTCAGGAGATGGTCGGACATCGCGGCCGCCTTGCCCATCATCGATCGGCCGCTATTTCTCGTCGCGCGTACAGGTTGCGTGGTGGCCGGCAAGCCGGCCCGGATTTCCGTAGAATCCATCGGCATCGTCGATCGATCGGGGCATGCATCACGGCCCCCGATCGCGCCCCTCACCGCCCGAGGCTTGCATGGATTTCCGTCATCTCGAATGCTTCTTCGTGCTAGCGCAAGAGCTGCATTTCGGCCGCGCGGCCGAGCGCCTGCACGTGGGCCAATCCTCGGTGTCGGAATCGATCCGCGCGCTGGAGAAAACCGTCGGCGCGCCGCTGTTCGAGCGCACCAGCCGCCGCGTGACGCTCACACCGCTCGGCCAGGCGCTGCGCGAAGGCGCCGAGGCCGCCTTCATGTCGCTCAAGACCACCCTCGTCGATTGCCGGCGCGCGGCGGCCAGCGAGGCGCGCAAGCTGCGCTTCGGCTTCTTTGGGTGGCCTCTACGAGCTGCACCGGCCGCTGGTGGCCGAGTTCGGCAGCTGCTTCCCCGGCATCGAGCTCGAATTCGTCGAGCTGTCCTTCCTCGACCATTTCCTGGCCGTGGTGCGAGGCGAGGTGGACGTGGCGATCTGCCGGCTGCCGCTCGGCGCGCCGGGCCTGATGCATGGCCCGGTGCTGATGGAGGACCGCCGCATGCTGTGCGTGCTGAACGATCATCCGCTGGCCCGGCGCGAGCGCGTGTCGGGCGAGGCGCTGGCCGGCGAGCCGCTGGTGCGGATGGTGCCCGGCGTGGCCAGCGAGGAATGGCTCGATTTTCATCCGCCGCGTTTCACGCCGCAGGGCGCGCCGATCGGCGACGGCCCGGTGATCCGCACGCTGCGCGAGGCGATGGCCGCAGTCGCCGCGCACCAGGGCCTGATGATGCTGACGCGCCGCGCCGCCTGTTATTACGCCACGCCCGGCATCAGCTTCGCCGAGATCGACCTGCCGCCGATCGCCTCGGCCCTGGTCTGGCGCCGCGACGACCGTCGGCCGCTGATCGGCGAGCTCAATGCCTTGCTGCTGCGCCTGGCGCGCACCTATTGCACGCTGCCGAAACCGCGCGACTGACACTGCGGCGGACAGTGCGCATCGCTTCGTCGATCAATCCGCCGATCGATCGGATTTCCAGATCGATCGACGGCATTTCCCCCGTTGTTTTTTGCGGCTCGAACGCAGACACTGGCGGATCCGATGCCGTCCATGGATACGCCCCGACATGACCCAGGTACCCACCTCCGCACTCGAGCTCCGCTCGCTGATCACCTCGCAGGGCCAGTTGCGACTCTGGCTCGACACCGCGCCCGTGCCCGCGCCCGCCGACGACGAAATCCTGGTGCGCATCGAGGCGGCGCCCGTCAACCCGGCCGACATCCTCGGCCTGCTGGGGCCGGCCGATATCGCCACGCTGGCCCGCGATGCCGGCGCGCAACCGCCCGTCACCACGGCCGAGGTGCCGGCCGGGCTGCTGGCCTTGGTCGCCGCGCGCCACGACCTGCCGCTCAGCCTCGGCAACGAAGGCGCCGGCACCGTGGTGGCTGCGGGCGACCAGGCGCGCCACCTGCTCGGCCGCGCGGTGGCCCTGCGCAGCCCGCTCGGTTCCTACGCGCAATACCGCGCGGTGGCCGCCGCCGAGGTGCTGGTGCTGCCCGAGGGCACGGCGCCCGAGGCCGGGGCTTCGGCGCTGATCAATCCGATGACGGCGCTGTCGATGCTGGAGACGATGCGCGTGGAAGGCCACACGGCGCTGCTCCACACGGCGGCGGCCTCCAATCTCGGCCAGATGCTGGTGAAGATCTGCGCGGCCGACGGCGTGCCGCTCGTCAACGTGGTGCGCAGCGCCTCGCAGGCGGCCCTGCTGCGCGAACTCGGCGCGCAATACGTACTCGACAGCAGCGCCGCCGATTTCGATGCCGCGCTGGTGGAGGCGATCGAGGCCACCGGCGCGACCCTGGCGTTCGACGCGATCGGCGGCGGCGAGATGGCCGAGCGCCTGCTCACGGCGATGGGCGTGGTCAACGCGCGCCGCATGACGCGCTACGACCGCTACGGCTCGTCGACGCATCGCCAGGTCTATCTCTACGGCTCGCTCGATCCGAGTCCGACCGTCCTCACCCGGCGCTCGGGGCTGGCCTGGGGCGTGGGCGGCTGGCTGCTGACCTGGCGTCTGCGCCAGTTCGGCGAGGCTGCGGCGGCGCGGATGCGCGAGCGGATCGTCGCCGAACTCGACAGCACCTTCGCCAGCCGCTATGGCGAGCGGATCACGCTGGCGCAGCTGGCGGAACCCGAGACGATCCGGCGCTACACCAGGCGCGCGACGGGCGAGAAGTTCCTGGTGGAGCCGCATATCGGCGCCTGAACCCGCTTGCACGAGCCGGCCGCGACACGCGCCGGCTCGCCGCGCTTCACTGCTCGATCTGCCGGTTCCAGCGCGAATCCCATTGCGCGCGACGCGCATTGATCGCATCCCAGTCCACCACCGTGACCTTCTTCACGAGCTGGTCGAGATCGCCGAGGTTCTTCTGCATGTCGGCCGGCATGCTGGCCTGGCGGTTGGTCGGGATCTGCTTGCCGGCCACCGCGGCCTTGGTCTGGGCCGGCGCCGACAGCAGGAACTGCGCGAGCTGCGGAGCGGGGTTGTTCTTCACCACGCAGACGTCGACCAGCAGCAGCACCGCGCCTTCCTTCGGCAAGGCATAGGCCACTGGCAGCCCCTTGTCCTTGAGGTCGCCCACGGCGGTGGGCGTGAGCGGGAAGATCGCCGCCTCGCCGGTCTGCACCACCTCCGAGAGCTTGGCCGAGTTCGGGATGTACTCCACCACGTTCGGTCCCACGGTGCTGGCCCATTTCGTGAAGCCGGGCTCGACATTGGTCTCGCTGTCGCCGAGGATGCGGTTGATGGCCAGGAAACCATGCAGGCCGAAGGTGCTGCTCGAGGCCGACTGGAACACCACCTTGCCCTTGTATTGCGGGTCGGCGAAATCCATCCAGGAAGTCGGCGGCGCCCAGCCCTTGGCGGCGAACAGCTTGGTGTTGTAGCGTAAGCGCTCAGCGAACCCGCTCTTACGGCGCAGAAGCCGGCGAGGTACACCTGGTATTTTCAGCGCACTGAGG
>JAYFRU010000322.1:0-4238 GCA_040946965.1 Burkholderia sp.
CGGGCCGAGGATCACCGGCATGTCGCCGGTGAAATCGACCGCGCCGATCGCATAGGCGTTGTCGTGGATGTTGGAGGGATGCAGCCCGGCCTCGCCGCCGTCGCTGCGGGCCCAGCGCGGTTTCGGCCCGACCAGGCGCACCCCCGTGCGGCTCGAGTTGTAGTGCACCACCCAGGCGGTGTCGTAGAGCATCGCGATATCGTCGGGCGTGAAGAAGTCGGGCGCGCCGTGCGGGCCGTCCAGCACACCCAGCGTCCAGGCCTGGGTGAGCTGCGGCCGCTCGCGCTCGGCCAGCACCGCGCGGTAGCGCGCCGGCAGCACCGCGATGGCCAGCAGCGCGCCGAGCACCGGCAACAGCAGCACGCCGGTCTTGCCGGCGCCGAACAGGCCCGCGTGGACCGCCAGCACCAGCGCCACCAGGCCCGCCAGCGAGACGACGAAGGCCGCCAGCGCGCGCCGCGTGCTGCCCGACTTCTCGCCGCGGTCCTCGGCCCAGGCGAACAGCGCGAAACCGGCGATCGCCAGCAGCGGCAGGGCGGCCGCCGTCGAGAATTTCCAGCCCAGCGCCTGCGCGATGTGCGGGAACAGGAAGCCGTCCAGCACCGCGCCGATGTTGCCGGCCGCCGCCAGGCCCAGCACCAGGCCCTGCACCTTGGGCGGATAGCTGCTGCCCGCCATCGGCAGCGCCACCGCGAAGCTCGCGCCGCCGATGCCGAGGAACACGCCCAGCACCAGCAGCAGCGTGTAGGACGGCGTGCCCGGCACGAACGGCAGTACCGCCGCGGGGATCGCCGACAGCAGCACGCCCAGCAGGGCGATGCGGCGGCCGTCGGTCGACTGGTAGAGGTTGCCGAGCGTCACGCGCAGGATCGCGGCGGCCAGCACCGGCACCGCGACCAGGAAGCCCTGCTGCGCGGCCGACATGACGATGTCCTTGCCGATGAAGGGCGCGAGCGGCCCGTACAGCACCCACACGGTGAAGCCCGTGTCGAAATAGAGGAAGCAGGCGAGCAGCGAGCGCCAGTTGCCGCTCGAGAGCGACGCGCGGAGTGTGGTCATCGAAGAGCTCCGGGGGAATCCATGCGTGGTGGGGCGGGATCGATGCGCGCGGATGCCGCCGCCCGTTTCCCGGCCGTCCGCGGCAAGCCTTCCGCAAGCTTCATGCCATTGCCGGGCATGTTTTCGTGCCGGTGTCGGATGGCTGGAGCAATCCTGCGCCGGGCGCGGTTTCCGGCGCGACACGGGCTGATGCGGCGTACCTCGCAGGGGCTTGGCGCGGCGCCCGGAGCGGCCGGGCGCGCACCGCCTGCAGGCGGCGCCTGCCCGGCGGCGGCGCGCATGCGGCACCGCACAAGTGCAGCCGGATCGAATCGGTGCGCGCCCAGGTCGCGGCAGGTGGCGGAGCCGGGCGCCGGCACCGCTGGCGGGGTGCTGCCGCGGCTACAATGCGGGCTTCACAATCGCCGCGCGCAGCAAGGGTCCGCATGGAACTGAAATGGCTCGAGGACTTCGTCTCGCTCGCGGAGACGCGCAGCTTCAGCCGTTCGGCCGAATTGCGGCATGTCTCGCAGCCGGCCTTCTCGCGCCGCATCCAGGCGCTCGAGGCCTGGCTCGGCACCGAGCTGATCGATCGCTCGGTCTATCCGACCCGGCTGACCCAGGCGGGCCAGGTGTTCCTCGAACAGGCGCTGACCATGCTGTCGCAGGCGCACGAGGCGCGCACGCTGCTGCGCGGCCACGCGGCGGCACCGGTGCCGACCATCGAGTTCGCGGTGCCGCACACGCTCTCGCTGACCTATTTCCCGTTCTGGCTGCAGCGCATCGAGGCCAAGCTGGGCCCGGTGCATACGCGGCTGCGCGCGCTGAACGTGCACGATGCGGTGCTCTCGCTGGTGGAGGGCGGCTGCGACCTGGTAATGGGCTACCACCACCCGAGCCACCCGGTCGCACTCGATCCGGCCCGCTACGACATGCTCACGCTCGGCATGGAGCCGATCAGCCCGTTCTCGGCGCCGTTGCGCCCGGGCCGGCCGCGCTATGCGCTGCCCGGCGCCGCCGATGCGCCGGTGCCCTACCTGTCCTACACGCCGAACGCCTATCTCGGGCGCATGACCGAGGTGATCATCGCCAATGCCCGCGAGCCGCTGTTCCTCGACTGCGTCTACGAGACCGACATGGCCGAGGGGCTCAAGGCGATGGCGCTGGCGGGCCACGGCGTGGCCTTCCTGCCGCACAGCGCGGTCGAGGACGCGGTGGCCGGCGGCGAGCTGATCCGTCTCGACCGGCCGGCGCGCGAGGGCGGCGCGCAGCCCTTCACGCTGAACATGGAAATCCGGCTCTATCGCGACAAGCTCGCCGTGCACGGCGACGAGGCCCGCCAGGCGTTGCTGCGCGAGCTGTGGGACGCGGTGATCGAGGAACTCGCGCAGCGCGCCAGCTAAGGGGCTGCCTGGCCGCCGGTTGCGACCAATTCCGACTCGCGGGTGAGGTTAATCGATGCGCTTGATGGGCCGCACGCGCCGCGCGTCGAGCCAGGTGCAACCCGGTGAGATCCTTGCCCAGCAAGGATCTCAGCCGATTTTTCGAGGTTTCGAGAGGCGCCGCCCGGCGCGCCGGCGCCACTCGCTCGCGCCGCGACGAAGGCATGGCGATTGCTGCCGTTCACGAGCGGAACGCGCGCTTTGCCCAGCAATAGCGCGATCATGCAGGAAACGCATAATCGAATAAACAAACGGCATTGGATTTCGAAAATGCGTTTTTCGACAATGTGTGTCATTCGCTGACCGTTGGAGAATCCATGTCTTCGCAACCGCAGTCCCCGTCCCCCGTGCAGTCCGTGCCGTCCTACCTGAACGCCGAGGCGCTCGGTCCCTGGGGCAACTACCTGCAGCAGGTCGATCGCGTCGCGCCGTACCTAGGCTCGCTGTCGCGCTGGCTCGAAACCCTCAAGCGCCCGAAGCGCATCTTGGTGGTCGACGTGCCGATCGAGCTCGATAACGGCACGGTCGCCCACTTCGAGGGCTACCGTGTGCAGCACAACGTCTCGCGCGGCCCGGGCAAGGGCGGCGTGCGCTACCACCAGGACGTCACGCTCTCGGAAGTGATGGCCCTGTCGGCCTGGATGTCGGTCAAGAACGCGGCCGTCAATGTGCTGTACGGCGGTGCCAAGGGCGGCATCCGCGTCGATCCGCGCAAGCTCTCGCGCGGCGAGCTCGAGCGCATGACGCGCCGCTACACCAGCGAGATCGGCATCATCATCGGGCCGAACACCGACATCCCGGCGCCCGACGTCAACACCAACGAACAGGTGATGGCGTGGATGATGGACACCTATTCGATGAACCAGGGCCTGACCGCCACCGGCGTGGTGACGGGCAAGCCGATCGCGCTCGGCGGCTCGCTCGGCCGGCGCGAGGCGACTGGCCGCAGCGTGTTCGTGGTCGGCTGCGAGGCCGCCCAGAAGAAGGGTGTCGAGATCAAGGGCGCGCGCATCGCGGTGCAGGGTTTCGGCAACGTCGGCGGGATCGCCGGCAAGCTGTTCCAGGAAGCCGGCGCGAAAGTGGTGGCGGTGCAGGATCACACCGGCTCGATCTACCAGCCGGCGGGCCTGGATTCGGTCAAGCTGCTCGATCACGTGGCGCGTACCGGCGGCGTGGCGGGCTTCGAAGGAGCAGAGCCGATGGCCAACGACGAGTTCTGGACCGTCGAGGCCGAGATCCTGATCCCGGCCGCGCTGGAAAACCAGATCACCGAGAAGAACGCGGGCAAGATCCGCACCAAGATCGTGGTGGAAGGCGCGAACGGCCCGACCACCACGGCCGCCGACGACATCCTCACGGCCAACGGCACGCTGGTCATTCCGGACGTGAGCGCCAACGCGGGCGGCGTGACCGTCTCGTACTTCGAGTGGGTGCAGGATTTCTCGAGCTTCTTCTGGACCGAGGACGAGATCAACCAGCGCCTCGAGCGCGTGATGCGCGAAGCCTTCGCCGGCGTGTGGTCGGTGGCGGAAGAGCACAAGGTGTCGGTGCGTACCGTGGCCTTCATCGTGGCCTGCAAACGCATCCTGATGGCGCGCGAAATGCGCGGTCTGTACCCCTGATCGGCGCGCGAGCGATCGACCGACACGGCATCGCGGCCTACCGGCCGTGACGCCAAACCCTGGCGGGGGGGGGGGGGGGGGGGGGGGGGGGGGGGGGGGGGGGGGGGGGGGGGGGGGGGGGGGGGGGGGGGGGGGG
>JAYFRU010000323.1:0-4228 GCA_040946965.1 Burkholderia sp.
CCCGTCCGCAAGCCGCAGGCGTAAGCGCTAGCCGATCAGCCGCCGAGGCGCAAGGGGCGGGTTCGCTGATCGCTTACTGTCTTTCCTCACGAACCGGATCTCCCCATGACCTATCTCCAGGAATCGAGCCGCGCGGCCGTCACCGTGCCCAAGCTGCAGCAGATGCGCGCGGCCGGCGAGAAGATCGCGATGCTGACCTGCTACGACGCGAGCTTCGCCTCGTTGCTCGATCGCGCCGGCGTCGACGCGCTGCTGGTCGGCGACTCGCTCGGCAACGTGCTGCAAGGCCAGACCACCACCCTGCCCGTCACGCTCGACGAGATCGCCTATCACACGGCCTGCGTGGCACGCGCCCAGCCGCGCGCGCTGATCGTGGCCGACCTGCCGTTCGGCACCTATGGCACGCCCGAGCAGGCCTTCGAGCGCTCGGTCAAGCTGATGCGGGCGGGCGCGCAGATGGTCAAGCTGGAGGGCGGCGAGTGGCTGGCCGAGACGGTGCGCTTCCTGGTCGAGCGCGCGGTGCCGGTCTGTCCGCACCTGGGCCTCACGCCACAGTCGGTGCATGCCTTCGGCGGCTTCAAGGTGCAGGGCAAGACCGAGGCGGGCGCCGCCCAGCTGCTGCGCGACGCCAAAGCGCTGGAGCAGGCCGGTGCGCAGCTGATGGTGCTCGAGGCGGTGCCGACCCTGGTGGCCTCGGAACTGACCGAGCTGGTCAGCACGCCGACCATCGGCATCGGCGCCGGCCTCAACTGCTCGGGCCAGGTGCTGGTGCTGCACGACATGCTCGGCATCTTCCCCGGCAAGCGCCCGCGCTTCGTGAAGGATTTCATGCACGGCCAGCCGAGCATCCTGGCGGCCGTCGAGGCTTATGTGCGCGCGGTCAAGGACGGCAGCTTCCCCGGGCCCGAGCACTCGTTCTGAGCCGGCCGGTCAGACGGCGCGCTTAGATGCGGCGCAATCTCGCCTCGACCGCGCCGCGCAAGGCGTTGCAGATCAGCAGGCCATCGGCGCGCGCCAGTTCGTCCAGCCTCAGGACGCGCTCGCTCGCGCCGAGCGCCGGGTCCGCCAGCAGCGCGCCGCGCATCACGCCCGGCAGCAGGCCGCTGGCCAGCGGCGGCGTGAACCAGCGGCCGTCGAGCCGCACGAAGACGTTGCTGCGGCCGCCCTCGGTCAGCTCGCCGCGCTCGTTGACGAACAGCATGTCGAAGGCGCCCGCTGCCTCGGCTTCGCGCCAGGCGCGGTCGTATTCGGCGCGGCGCGTGCTCTTGTGCGCGAGCAGCAGATCCGTGGAGAACGTGGGCGCGAAACCGTGCTCGGACGCCAGCAGCACCTCGATCACCGGCGCCGCCAGCGGCGCGAGCGGGGCCGATGTCAGTTCGAGCGAGCCGTCCTTCGAGAGCGCCGCGCGCAGGCGATGTGGGCCGTCGGCCTCGAAGCTGCCGACGCGCGCGTGAATCCGCTGCTCGATAGCGGCGGCATCGAAGGCGAAGCCGAGCGCCTCGGCGCTGCCGGCGAGCCGCGCGAGATGGCGCTCGAGATGACGCACGCCCTCGGCACGCGTCGCGTAGAGGGTTTCGAACAGCTGCAGGCCGGGATCGGCATCGGTCAGGAAACGGGCCTTCAATTCGCACTCCGCGTATTCGTCAGGGGCGCGGCTGTCGAGCACGATGCCCGCCCCGACGCCCATTGTACCGGCGCGATATCCATCGGCGCGCGGCGCCTCGAGCGTCAGCGTGCGGATCGTCACCCACAGGCAGAAGTCGCCGCAGGAGCCGGCCGGCGCCGCGTCGAGCCAACCCAGCATGCCCGTGTAGAGCCCGCGCGGCGTCGATTCGATCGCGTCGATCAGCGCCATGGTGCTGTGCTTCGGCGCGCCGGTGATCGAGCCGCAGGGGAACAGCGCGCGCAGCAGGTCGGCGAAACCCGCCTCGGGCCGCGCCTCGGCCTCGACGGTCGAGGTCATCTGCCAGACCGAGGCATAGGGCTCCACCGTGAACAGCGTCGGCACGCGCACCGAGCCGGTCAGCGCCACGCGCGAGACGTCGTTGCGCAGCAGGTCGACGATCATCAGGTTCTCGGCGCGATTCTTCGCGTCGCCGGCCAGGAATGCGGCCGCATGCGCGTCTGCGGCGGGATCGGCCCAGCGCGGCGCGGTGCCCTTCATCGGCCGCGTGCGCAGCCGCTCGCCCTGCTTCTCGACGAACAGCTCGGGCGAGCAGGACAGGATCCAGCGCCCGCCCGGCAGCGCGACCAGCGCGCCGTAGCGCACCGCCTGGCGCGCGCGCAGGCGCCGATACAGCGCCGGCGGCGAGCCCCAGGCGTCGAAGCCGAGCCGGTAGGTGTAGTTGACCTGGTAGGAATCGCCGGCGCGCAGCGCGACGTGGATCGCGTCGATCGCCGTGTCGAATTCGGCGCGCGTGACGCTCTTGCGCACGCGCGCGATGCCGGCCGGCGAGGGCTCGGCCGCCGCGCCGTCGCGCGCGGCGAGCCAGGCATCGGCCTCGTCGCGCGACAAGCGCCTGAGCATGGAGAACAGCAGGAAGCGCAGCGGCGCGTGACCGGCCTGGCCGCGTTCGAGATTGCGGCCGAACTCGTAGTCGCCGAGCACCACCGCATGCAAGCCTCGCGCGAGATCCGCGCCCACCGCCGCGCAGCAGGCATCGAGCCGCGCCGGATCGGTGCAGACGTGTTCGTGCGAAAAGCCCGTATACAAACGACTCGACCGCGCAGCGGCGGTCGAGTCGCAATCGTCGAGGAGCGCGAACGGCGCGCCCTCTTCCACGTCCATCATGTCGCCGGCACTGCGGTCGTCACTCGAAGAAGCTCTTCACGCGATCGAACCAGCTCTTGCTCTGCGGGCTGTGGCGGCCACCACCCTCGGCCAGCGACTGCTCGAACTGGCGCAGCAACTCGCGCTGTCCGTCGGTCAGCTTGACCGGCGTCTCGATCTGCACATGCACGTAGAGATCGCCGGCGATGCTCGAGCGCAGACCCTTGATGCCCTTGCCGCGCAGGCGGAAGGTCTTGCCCGACTGCGTGCCTTCCGGCACCGTGAACGAGGCGCGGCCGGCCAGCGTCGGCACCTCGATCTCGCCGCCCAGCGCCGCAGTGGTGAACGGGATCGGCATCTGGCAGTGCAGATCGTCGCCGTCGCGCTCGAACACCGAGTGCTGCTTGATGTGGATCTCGACATACAGATCGCCGGACGGGCCGCCGTTGATGCCGGGCTCGCCGTTGCCGGACAAGCGGATCCGCATGCCGTCGTCGATCCCGGCCGGGATCTTGACCTCGAGCGTCTTGGTCTCCTTCACCTTGCCGGAGCCGTGGCAGTGCACGCAAGGCTCGGGGATGTAGGTGCCGGTGCCATGGCACTTCGGGCAGGTCTGCTGGATGCTGAAGAAGCCCTGCGACATGCGCACCGTGCCCTGGCCATGGCAGGTCGGGCAGGTGTCGGGCTTGGTGCCCGGCTTCGCGCCGCTGCCGTGGCAGATCTCGCAGGAGACCCAGCTCGGCACGCGGATCTGCGTGTCGTAGCCGTGCGCGGCCTTCTCGAGCGTGATCTCCATGCTGTAGCGCAGGTCGGCGCCGCGATACACCTGCGGCCCGCCCCGGCCGCCGCGCGCGGCGCCGCCGGCGGCCTGCCCGAAGATATCGCCGAAGATGTCGCCGAAGGCATCGGCAAAGCCGCCGAAGCCCTGCGCGCCGGCACCGCCCATGTTCGGATCGACGCCCGCGTGGCCGTACTGGTCGTAGGCAGCCCGCTTCTGCTCGTCCGAGAGCATTTCATAGGCTTCCTTCACCTCCTTGAAATGCTCCTCCGCATCCTTGCTGTCCGGATTGCTGTCCGGATTGCTGTCCGAATTGCGGTCCGGGTGGTACTTCATCGCGAGCTTGCGATATGCCTTCTTGATTTCGTCGTCGCTCGCGTTCTTCGCGACGCCCAGAATCTCGTAGTAATCCCGTTTCGCCATATCGGTTCAATGCCGCCACGCGCTCGACACGGGCGGCTCCTCTCGCTTCCAGTAAAGTCTTGCGACCGTAGAACGGCGCTCGCGCGCCGCCCCGCCATAAAACAAATGTGCCCGGAGGGCCGCGAGGCCCGCCAGGCGCAGGGTGATCCGGGCCGTCCGGCAGTGACGGATCGAATCGGTAGCGGGGGGGGGGGGGGGGGGGGGGGGGGGGGGGGGGGGGGGGGGGGGGGGGGGGGGGGGGGGGGGGGGGGGGGGGG
>JAYFRU010000324.1:0-4219 GCA_040946965.1 Burkholderia sp.
GAAGTACACTGACAGCATCTTCGTCGACAACAGCGGCGACGGCTATTTCCAGTTCGATACGAACTTCCCGGCTGCCTTCCCCGCGATCACGGGGGCTATCGTGGTCGAGAGCTATCTGACGCAGCAGGGCGACAAGCAATTCGGTTTGCGCCCGCAACTGCCCGCGGGTGCTGCGTTCGCGCTGAACCAGTCGACGCAGGCCTATATCACGGCCGATGGCGTCGAGGAGGTATTCGGCTATCAGGACATGGACTGGAGCCCGGTCGGCGCCATCTCGAAGCGCACGCCGCAAGGCTTCCAGTTCAGCCTGGACAAGCTGCCGACGCCGCTGTACGACGTCGCGCTGAGCGCCGTCGACGTATCGGGGCAGACGGTTGCCGAGGTACTCGCCAAGGATGGCCGTTCCGTCAACGATGGCCTGGCTGGCGTGATGGCCAACGACAAGACGCCGATGCCGGCCGGCTCGCACCTCTATCAGACGACCGAGACGGTCCTGACCACGAATATCTGGGTGCTGCGCGACTGGAGCGGCAATGGTTTTTACCCGACGCTCGAAGCGGCGCAGGTGGACAACGGCGGCACGATCCGCACGCTGGGCGCCTACCGTTATCTCGATCATCCGGGCGACAACACGGCCCTGGTCGAATACAAGGGAAAAATCGACGCCGGCGAGATCCGCAAGCAAGGCGATCTCCTGACCGACGTTCCGGCGGGCTATAACCGGGTCGCGGCGGGCTTCATCGCGCAAGAAATCCAGAAGGCATTGCAGCCGCGTTGATCCGTGACGGCGTCATGAGTGCGCTCCGGCTTGTGGCGCCGTCACGGACGGGATCCACTGCCGATCATGGTGGATTCGGGATTCGGGCTTTTCCGATTCTTTGCGAAATCCAATCGTTGATTGAGCCGGGGATCGAGATTTCCATCGAGACTGCCGCTTATGGCTTTCGCCGCGTCTTGCCGACGAGCGCTTGGCGTGCCGCGATCCTTCGCGCGAAGTCGGAAATCGGCTGGACATGCCGGGCGCGAGAATGCATCGAAGCAGACGACGGCGAGATCCCCGTGCTCCACGGCCCGCCGTCATCCGCACGATCGCGCCTCCGTCACTAACGAGGCATGCTCCGGCAACAATAGGTAGCTGATCAGTCTCGATTGTTGCGTTGCGACATTTCAAGCCGGGATATATGCGTAACCGCCACCGTGACTCCCGATTCACACACGGAAACCTCTGATCGAAAAGCTATTCCCTTTCCGTGTAACGCGCTGAAATCCAGTGTGCGCCGCACCATGATTTTTCATCGCCCGGCTCGGAATTTCAGGCTTTTCCAATTCGCTCGATCGTTTGAAAATAACGATTTGACTCATACCCCGCTTTCGGTTGAAGCTAATAGCCTGCTGTCCGAAGGATGTCCCTGCATGAGTTCGACCTTGACCGTCCGCCGTATCGCCGCCGACCAGGGCAGCGTGTATCGAGAGCTGCGCGCTGCGTCGCTGCGCGAGCCCTATGCGCCCGGCGAAGCGCCCGAGGCGGAGTTGTCCGTCGATGCCGACGCGGCCGATGCGATTGCCGCGCAGCGCGCGAGCTCCGATCAGTCCACCACCTTCCTGCTTTATACGGAAGGCCATCCCGCCGGCATGATCGGCGCGTATCTCGACAACACGCCCGAGCGGCGCGCCTTCGTCAGCGAGCTGTGGGTCGCGCATGCGGTGCGCCACCTGCGCGGCGGCGTGCTGCTCGTCAACACCGCGCGCGACTGGCTGGCCGGGCAGGACGCTACCGAGATCTATGCCTGGATTGCCGAGCAGAATCGCAATGCGATCCGCTTCTACGAGCACATGGGCTTCACCAACCTCGGCGAGCACGCGCCGATCGCTCGCGTGCCGGACGCGATGAAGTCGCTATTCGTCTGGCGTTTCGGTGCCTGATCTCGCGGCGCGCACCGATTCCCGCTTCGCCTCTGCGCCTGCCGCCCCGGTCTTCCCCAAAACGTCCATCGCGCCTGCACCGGCGCCCTGAAAATGATGGCCGCCCGCCCGGACGCCTGTAAAATACGCAAAAATTTTTTGCAGGACGTCCATGTCGCTTAAAAAATCGCCATCCTTCGAGCTTCGCAGCGGCTCGGTCGATTCCCTGCTGTTCGTCGTCAAGACGGCCGATCTCGATGTCCTGCGGGCTGAACTGGTCAAGCGTTTCGAAGCGACGTCGGAATTCTTTGCCGACGACGTGGTGGCGATCGATGTGCGGCGCCTGGCCGAAAACGAGCGTGTCTCGCTCGACGAGCTCCGGTCCATGCTGAACGACGTGCGGATGCGCCCGATCGGCGTGGTTGCGCAGCCCGAGCAGCAGGGCTGGGCCGCCGCAGGCGGGTTGCCGCTGCTGGAGGCGCGCGATCGCCGAGCGCCGACCACCAAGCCGGCCCAGGACGAGGCACCGGCCGCCGCAGCGGAGCTGGCAGGCTCGGCTTCGGTGGCCGCCTCGGTCGGCGCGCCGCAGACGCTGGTGATCGACCGGCCGCTGCGTTCGGGCCAGCAGATCTACGCGAAGGGCGACCTGGTGGTGCTCGCGCCGGTCAGCAACGGCGCCGAGGTGATCGCAGAGGGCAATATCCACGTCTATGCACCGCTGCGCGGCCGTGCGCTGGCCGGTGTGCTCGGCAATCACGACGCGCGCATCTTCTGTACGTGCCTGGAGCCGGAACTCATTTCAATTGCCGGTATCTATCGAACCACGGAGAACCCGTTGCCGGCCGAGGTGGTCGGTAAATCGGTGCAGATCCGGCTCGAGGACGAAGAACTGATGATCGAACCGTTGCGGCTGACCTGAGCGCGAGCGCGCGACGCGGCAACGGATCGATCGGACCTCATTGACGAACACAGGGTAGGGTAATGGCAAAAATCATCGTGGTGACTTCGGGCAAGGGCGGTGTCGGCAAGACGACGACGAGCGCGAGCTTCGCCTCCGGGCTCGCGCTGCGCGGCCACAAGACGGCCGTGATCGACTTCGACGTCGGCCTGCGCAATCTCGATCTCATCATGGGTTGCGAGCGCCGCGTGGTGTACGACCTGGTCAACGTGATCCAGGGCGAGGCGAACCTGAACCAGGCGCTGATCAAGGACAAGAAGTGCGAAAACCTGTTCATCCTGCCGGCCTCGCAGACGCGCGACAAGGATGCGCTCACGCGTGAAGGCGTCGAGAAGGTCATCAACGACCTGATCGCAATGGACTTCGAATACATCGTCTGCGATTCGCCGGCCGGCATCGAGTCGGGCGCGCTGCACGCGATGTACTTCGCCGACGAGGCGGTGGTGGTGACCAACCCAGAAGTGTCCTCGGTGCGCGACTCGGACCGCATTCTCGGCATCCTCGCGTCGAAGACCAAGCGCGCGGCCGACGGCGGCGATCCGATCAAGGAGCACCTGCTGATCACGCGCTACAACCCGAAGCGCGTCAGCGAGGGCGAGATGCTCTCGCTCGAGGACATCGGCGAGATCCTGCGCATCAAGCTGATCGGCGTGATCCCGGAGTCGGAGGCGGTGCTGCATGCCTCCAACCAGGGCCTGCCGGCCGTGCACCTCGATGGCACCGATGTCGCCGAGGCCTACAAGGACGTGGTGTCGCGCTTCCTCGGCGAGGAAAAGACGATGCGTTTCGTCGATTACCCGAAGCCGGGCCTGCTGCAACGCCTTTTCGGCAGCAAGTAAGGGAGGCGCATCATGTCGCTCCTGTCGTTCCTCCTCGGGGAGAAGAAGAAATCTGCGGCCGTCGCGAAAGAGCGCCTGCAACTGATCATCGCGCACGAGCGCATCGGCGGCCGTCCGCCGGCGGACTACCTGCCGGCGCTGCAGAAAGAACTGCTCGACGTCATCTCGAAGTACGTGAAGATCTCGAGCGACGATATCCGCGTCAGTCTCGAGCGTCAGGACGATCTCGAGGTGCTCGAGGTCAAGATCGAGATCCCGCAGGCCTGAGCGTGATCCGGGCGCGCCGCCTGTCTTGCCCGCCGTTCCTGCCCCTTCCCGCCGTTCCCCCAGCCCCTTCTCGCGCTCCATCGGACGCGTCGCAGCGCGTACGGCTTTCATTCGGGGGTCTTCGCGGAAAAGTGTGATGAATTTCATGATAAAACTGCCTGAGAGCCAGTCTGGAAGTAAGTGTTCACGCAAAACTAGTTTGAAATTTGACGCCGTAGCCGGCCAGTAGATCGGCCAACTCGACATCGATGGT
>JAYFRU010000325.1:0-4208 GCA_040946965.1 Burkholderia sp.
TACGTTAGTCCGATGCAGTTCGAACGACATTGGTACGCTGCTCAGCGGGCGGCATAGTCGCCTCGGCTAAGGGATACAAAATTCGCGGGCAAGGTCACTCCATCGACGCTTGATGATGCTCCGCCTATGGAGGTGCAAGGCGAGGAAGATGCGCCGATGGCCTTCGCTCGCCCTGCGGCCGGAGACTCTGCGTTGCTGGACGGTGCGCGCAATCCGGTCTATCACGATCCGCCTTTGCGAGAAAAGGCGAAGGAAGGCGAATCGTTCGAGGATCTGGTCCGCCAATTCACCGAGGCACCGTCTGAAGCGAAGCAGGCTGATCCGTCTGCTTTCGTTCCGGCCGATTACGACACGACCGAGGCGGTCTCGCTGGCGAGCATCAACAGGGCGACCGGATCGAACCAGGCTGAACCCGCTCCCGATCCGATGGGCGTGCCGGCAGCGGACGACGACCTCGACGCCTTCTTGCGGCGCTTCCAGTCGCCCGAGTCCGAAGGCGCAGTGAATGCGACTGCGGTGGTCGATAAGGCGGAGACCGATTCAGCGGCGCACGCGGTCCCGCTGGCGGCTGCGGGCGCGTTCGCGGAGGAGGTGGTTGCAGATCCGGATTCGGCGCTCGCGGCAAACATCGGCGAACGGCAAGCAAAAGAGGTTGTGATCGGGTTCACGGAGAAGACGGCCGAAACGTTGGTGAAGATTGAAGAGGCCCTTGGCAGCGAGAATCCGGTGGAATCGATGAAGACGACCGAGGGCGAGATCTCCGCTCAACTGAAGTGGACGAAGCCAGTAGACGAGATGTCCGAGGCGGATCTGGACAACATGTTCAGCAACATCGAGGCAACGATCAGCCGGTCGGCGAACAGGGTGAAGTGATGATCGCACGAAGAGACTTTTGCAAGGCATTCGCTGCGGCTGCGGCACTGGCTCCATTGGTTACGCCCGCGAAGGCGAGCGTGCAGGCAGGCCAGGCCGTGCCGACGCTGTTATGGGTCCGGCGAGGCACAGACGAGGCGCGGATCGACTACTCGACCGAAGATGGGTTTCGGGCGATCTCGTGGATGCTGCGTGATGTGAAGGCGGGTGTCGTCGGTACGCCCGCCTGGCCGCTTTTGCAGCAGTGGTCGTGGATGCAGGCCTGGCTCGCGGCCTATGGGACGCACGCACGATTCGACATCCACTCTGGACTGAGAACCAAGGCGACAAACGACTACTACGAAGGTGCGCTTGCCTCCTACCATCTTCCTGATTCCAACATGGTGTTTCGGGCAGGCGACTTCAGTTCGCCTTCCGTCTCAAGCGAATACATGGGGCGTCTCGCTTACCTCTCTCAGCAGGGTGGAGTGGGCTTTTACACGCGAAATTTCACCCATACGGACGTGCGTGGCAGGTTAGCCTTCTGGCGCTCGAAGTAGAAGGCCGGCTCGCAAACGTTTTGCACGCCGTTGGTGCGAATGCGCACGCTCACGTCATACAAAATATTGCGTGAAATTACCTCCTTGCGGATTATGTGCAACGTACCTTTAGATGCGTATAATCAATGCGATACATAATCCACAACGGAGTACCGTATGGTTTCCAGTGTTGCGGGACAAGGTCCAATTCCTGGCGGCGCAACCTCGGCACCGTCATTTTTCAGCCAGAAACCGATCACAACCCTCGTGGGTGGAGCGCTCCACGTCAACAAGGCGGCGCTATCAGCGCGGGCGCAAGCCGCGCCCGGCGTGGCTTCCGACGATGACGGTCTGTTTCTGCGTCTGATCGCCGCAATCAGACAGTTCTTCGCCCGCTTATGCCGGGCAATCCTACCCTCCAAGTTCTTCGCCTCGTCGGTTGCAGACAATAGTCGTCCAGATGGCTTTGCCGCATCGCCGCAGGGCGGTCAGTCACCGGCCATGTCCGAGACCGATCAGGAACTCGTGATCGACGGACTACCTGAGTCCAGTCTGGATCGGGTCCGGCAGACCATCGATGAAATGGTGAGCGTGGCGGTCGGCGATACGCTTCCGAACTCACTGAGGGCGGCTCTTGCAATGCCGGAGCTTGGTCGTCGCCAGGCGTTTCGCGTGCTCTTGCAGCAGAACTTTGGCGACACGCGGCAGATGCGGGAAGTCCGCGTCGAGCTTCGTCGCCAGATCGCGGAAATGATGGAGCCGTTTGCCAACGAATACGGCATCGACAAGGAAACGGCCTTGACGCTGTTCCGGGCTGATCTTGAGAACGGCGGCGGTGCAATCGCAGACCGGGTAGATCCCAACAGTGAGATCCGGGGGCATGTCGCCGAGTTGAAGCGGCTGGAAACGGCACTGGCGGCGCTTGCCAAAGCGCGCGGCACAATATGCACTCGCGCAATGGAGGCCGGAGCGCACACGCGCGAGGAACTCGCAGCGGTCGTTACGGCGCAAGGTCTCGACACGGAATTCCTGTTCAAGGCGGAAGCGGCGGCGGCTCAGCCGGCCGACGCAATGCCCGAGAGCGCGTCATCGGCCGCATCTACGCCCGCATCAGCAAACGTCGTTTCGATGGCGGATTACCGTCAGTCGCCGGATTCGAACGTGCCTGCGGACTACACGCCAGCGGAGGGGCAACCATTGTCGCCCGCCGTGGTTGGAGCGGTGGATCTGCTTGTTGAACAGGGCGTGATCGAGCGGGAGGCGGCTCAGGAAATCGCGCAGTCTGTCGTCGTTGACGCTGCGCTGAGTGACGAGTCGGAATTTGAATTAGAGGCGGACGCACACGGTGATGACCTGGGCGACTTCTTCAAGAAAGATAGGGCTTCCAAATCCGCGCCGAAACCATGAGTCAAAAATTGAAGGAAGGACCGATCCGATCGCTTGATCTCGAAAAGTGGCGGACTAAATACGGCCTGACCATAAGCGCGGCATGCGAACTGCTCGGTTTGCAGCGTGCAACGTGGGCAGAGCTTCAAAAGAGACCGGACAAAGAGGTTGACGACGCAACTGTCTGTGCGCTGCTCACTCTCTACCAGAGGCATCCCGAAACGATGCCAATCAATCGAATAATCGATATCAGGCAACGCATGGTCAGTCTTGGCTACGACCCGGACAATCCAAAGGACAAGAAATGCTTTGCCGGGGCCACTGGCCGGGAAGCGGCAGCGGTGTACCGATGGGTGAATGGACAAGGAAATGTGAGCAAGCCGGTTGAGCGCCTGCTGGAGGCGTTGGACCGCTTGCACACGGAGTCGGGCAAGAAGAAGCGAAACGTGCTCGAAAGTGTTGCGATGGAGGTAGCGGAGCGCGCAGGCGTTCGCGACCCACTGTCGCGGGGATCGTGGCGTCGTGAGAGCTAGAGAAAGTTAGGGGAGGGGTGATGATAAAAACGAAGCGCCCTGGTATCGACGTGACAGTGGTGCTCTTCTATAAGCCCGGCAGCGTGCCTGCACGCATCAGCGTTCAGGAAATAACATTGCCGCTGTCTCGGTCCATACGTGGCTACACAACTGGCCTGTCGGGGCATCAACGCCTAGACGGCATGATGTACGCTCGGCAGTACGCCGACGCAAAGCGACTCGAAATGATCGTCATCGATCTTCTGGTCGGCTTCACGCAACCGATTTATCCCAAGGTGCTTCCGCCCGAACTTGTCGCAGAGCATGACGTGCTCAATCTGTTTCGAGTTTCCAAGAGCCTGATTGCCGAGATCGCGGCGCACTGGAAGAAGTGGGTCAAGGAAGACGAAGGGGAATCGGCAGAGAATCAATACGACTGGTCCCGGCCTACCGACTTCGTTGCTCGGCGGCCCGACTTGCTGCCACGGCTGCTGAAGTTGAAGCAGTTTTCGCACATCAATGTTGTCACGCATCCAGTGCTTACGGCGTACAGTGACCGTCCGTTGACCTCGACCTCATTCCGCGTGGGCTACCCTCACATAGAACAGGCGTCGGCGCGTTTCCACCCGGATATCGAAGTCGTCCTGTAAAACGCTCGACTGAGTTGCTTGCTCCAAGGCCCCGGCATCGAATCGATGCGCGGGGCTTTTTCGTTTGCAATGCTGTATGCGATAGTTGATCTATACATCAAAAAAAACTTGACGAGGATTGATCTATAGATCAACATTTCTATACCACTTAACCACTGCAAGTCGGACACACCAGGAGATAGAGATGGACAACTGACCTTGCCCGCGAATTTCGTATCCCTTAGCCGAGGCGACTATGCCGCCCGCTGAGCAGCGTACCAATGTCGTTC
>JAYFRU010000326.1:0-4160 GCA_040946965.1 Burkholderia sp.
TCGACGCACTTCGCGTTCGAGGTCAAGCCGCGCATCGCCGTTGGGCAGATCACGAACACGCCGTGTCCTGCGATCGTCAAACTGGCTCTCAGGCAGCTTTATCATGAAAATTCATCACACTTTTCCGCGAAGACCCGAAACCTGGTTGACCGACGTCCAGCAGTTGATCGCGCACGGCGAGGCAGCCGTGCTCGTCACGGTGGCACGCGCCGAGGGCTCGGTGCCGCGCGAGGCCGGCACCAAGATGCTGGTCACGCGCGACACGGCCCGCCACACGATCGGCGGCGGCCATCTCGCGTGGAAGGCGATCGAGATCGCACGGCAATTGCTCAAGGACGGCGCGCACCGGTCGCACGCTCGCCGTCTCGAGCGGCTGCCGCTCGGCCCGAGCCTGGACCAGCGCTGCGGCGGCGCCGTGACGCTGGCCTTCGAGCGGCTCGACATCGCCGATCTCGGCTGGATCACCTCGTTGGCCAAGCGCATCGCGGCCGGCAACGCGACGGTGCGCAGTATCGCCTTCGGCCCCTCGCCCGACCCGGTGATGCTGAGCGAGCCGGAAGCCGACGTGACGCGCGCCGACTGCCTGCTGTGGAGCACCGGCGACGTCTCGCTGATGACCGAGGCGATCGCGCCGTATACCTTCGCGGTGATGCTGTTCGGCACCAGCCACGCGGCCCTGCCGGGTACGCTGGGTCGACGCGAGCGACGCGCCGTTCCCCGCCGCCGAGGCGCTGGCCGGCATCGGCAACCTCGCCGTCGAGGCGCGCGAGGCGCCCGAGCAGGCGGTGGCCGAGGCCGCGCCGCACAGCTACTTCGTGGTGGTGACGCACGATCACGCCTTCGACTTCGTGCTGGCCCAGCACGTGCTGCGGCGCGCCGATTATGCATACTTCGGGATGATCGGCTCGAAGTCGAAGCGCGTGCAGTTCGAACAACGCCTCGCCGCGAGCGGCATCGACCCCGCGCAGACCGCGCGGATGCGCTGCCCGATCGGCGTCGAAGGCATCGTCGACAAGGCTCCCGAGACCATCGCGATCTCGGTGGCCGCGCAGATCCTGCAGGTCGTCGACATGCACGCCGCCCAGGCGGCCGGCCTGCCGGCCTCCCCTCAAACCTGACCGACCAAGAAGAACACCATGACCCCGACTCTGCAGAACAAGATCGCACTCGCGCCGAAGGCCGAGCTGCACATCCATATCGAAGGCTCGCTGGAGCCGGAACTGATCTTCAGGCTCGCCGAACGCAACGGCGTGAAGCTCGCCTACGAATCGGTCGAGGCGCTGCGCGCGGCCTACGCGTTCACCGACCTGCAATCCTTCCTCGACATCTACTACGCCGGCACGAGCGTGCTGCTCCAGGAGCAGGACTTCTATGACATGACGGCCGCCTACGTGGAGCGCGCGCTGGCCGACAAGGTGGTGCACACCGAGATCTTCTTCGATCCGCAGACGCATACCGAACGCGGCGTGCCGATCGAGACCGTGGTGGCCGGCATCGACCGCGCGCTCGCCGATGCCGAGGCGCGCGGCCTGTCTAGCAAGCTGATCCTCTGCTTCCTGCGCCATCTGTCCGAGGATGACGCGCTGGCCACCTTCGAGGCGACGCGGCCGCTGTTCGAGAAATACTCGCACCGCCTGATCGGCGTCGGCCTCGATTCCTCCGAGCAAGGCCACCCGCCCTCGAAATTCGAGCGCGTGTTCGCCAAGGCTCGCGCGCTGGGCTTGAAGCTGGTCGCGCACGCGGGCGAGGAAGGCCCGCCCGCCTACGTGATCGAGGCGCTCGACCTGCTCAAGGTGGACCGCGTCGACCACGGCGTGCGCAGCATCGAGGACGCGGCCCTGGTGGCGCGCCTGGCCGATACGCGCATCGCCCTGACGGTCTGCCCGCTGTCGAACCTGCAGCTCAAGGTGTTCGACGACATGACCAAGCACACCCTGAAGGTGCTGCTCGACAGCGGCGTGGCGGTCACCATCAATTCCGACGATCCGGCCTATTTCGGCGGCTATGTCAACGACAACTACTTCGCGACCGTGGCCGCGCTCGCGCTCGAGGACCAGGACGTCTACACCGTGATCCGCAACGGATTCGAGGCGTCCTTCGTCACCGAGGCCGAGCGCGCCGCACTGATCGCGAAGCTCGATTCGCACTGGCACCAGGCATGACGCCCACGTCCTGTCGGGAGCGCCAGTGCCTTTACCGCATGCGCTCGACGCATGCGCACGGTGGTTCCCATAACAGAGACTGAGGAGAGCTTTTCCGATGGACACGTACAACGGCAGCAAGGCCCCGGCCTCGAGCACGATGCTCGAGCGCTTCTTCGGCAGCCGCGAATCCGGTTCGCGGCTGCGCACGGAGATCGTCGCGGGCATCACGACGTTCCTGACGGCGCTGTACATCATCGTCGTCAATCCCGGCATCCTGTCCCAGGCAGGCGTGCCGTTCGCGTCCGCGCTGACCGCCACCGTGATCGTCAGTTTCCTCGGCAGTTGCGCGATGGGCCTGTACGCGCGCAACCCGGTGCTGGTCGCGCCGGGCATGGGCATGAACGCGCTGTTCACCTTCGTGATGGTGCACGGCGGGCGCATGCCCTGGCAGACCGCGCTCGGCTGCGTGTTCTGGGCCGGCGTGATCTTCGCCGTGCTGGCCGCCTTCAACGCGCGCAAGCTGGTGGTGGACGCGATCCCGCCCAACCTGCGGCACGCCGTGTCCTGCGGGATCGGCCTGTTCATCTGCCTGATCGGCCTGGTCAACGCCAAGTTCGTGGTCGGCGACCCGGTCACCGTGGTGCACGCCTCCTCGCTGAACCCGGTGATCGTGACCTTCCTGATCGGGCTGGCCGTCACCACCGTGCTGGTGGTGCGCCGCGTGACCGGCGCGCTGATGATCGGCATCGTGGTGACCACCGCGCTGGCGATCCCGATCGGCTGCGTCTGGGGCGACGGCACACCGCCTACTGGCCGGCCGCGAGCGCCACCAAGACGCTGGTCAACTGGAACGGCCTGGTGGCCGCGCCCGACTTCTCCGGGATCGGCCAGCTTGACCTGATCGGCGCGCTGAAGGTGGCCTACTGGCCGTTCATCTTCGTGATGCTATGCACCGCCTTCTTCGACGCGCTGTCGACCTTCATGGCAATCTCCGAGGCCGGCAACCTGCTCGACCGCGACGGCAACCCGCGCAACATCCGCCAGTCGATGATGGTCGACGCGTTCTCGGCGGTGGTCTCGGCACCGCTGGGCACCAGCCCCGCCAATGCCTACATCGAATCGGCGGCCGGCATCTCGGCGGGCGGGCGCACCGGGCTGGTGGCGGTGGTGGCCGGGCTCTGCTTCCTGCCCTTCCTGGTGCTCTCGCCGCTGCTCTCGCTGGTGCCGGCGATCGCGACCGCGCCGGCGCTGATCCTGGTGGGCGTGTTCATGATGGAGTCGATCACCAAGATCGAGTGGCATCGCTTCGACGAGGCGATCCCCGCCTTCATCGCGATGGTGCTGATCCCGCTGACCTACTCGATCACCAACGGCATCGCCTACGGCTTCCTCGCCTTCGTGGTGCTCAAGCTGTTCACCGGCAAGCGCCACGAGATCAAGCCGGCGATGTGGATCGTCGCCGCGCTGTCCGGCGTGCTGCTGGCGCAGCTGTGATGCCGCGCCTCACCCTTTCGATGCAGGAGTTCCGCTCATGACCCAAACCGCCTTCCGCGCCCGGCTGCTGACCTTTCGCGGCGACCCGGCCCGCGCCTCGGACGCTGCGGTGTTCGAGGACGACGGCCTGCTGATCGTCGAGGACGGCCGGGTGGTGGCCGCCGGTGCCTACGCGGCGCTGACCGGCCGCATCGCGCCCGACGCACGCATCACCACGCTGCGCGACAAGCTGATCGTGCCCGGCTTCATCGACACGCACATCCACTACCCGCAGACCGACATGATCGCCTCACCCGCGTCCGGGCTGCTGCCCTGGCTCGACACCTACACCTTCCCCACCGAGCGGCGCTTCGAGGATCCGGCCCATGCGCGCGAGGTGGCCGGCTTCTTCGACGACCAGTTGCTGGCCAGCGGCACCACCACGGCGCTGGTCTACTGCACGGTGCACAAGGTAAGCCGCTGCGCGGCGACTAAAAGCGCGGGGACGTGCAGGCTCACGCACGAAGAAGGCCGATCGTGTGC
>JAYFRU010000327.1:0-4141 GCA_040946965.1 Burkholderia sp.
TGTTCGAGCGTCAGCCCGATCGAGGCCTCGATGCGCTCGCGCGGCGGCACCGCCTGCCCCATGTCGGTCAGCGCCGCTGCGGCGCAGAAGCAGATCGCATCGCTCGAATCGGCGAGCGTCAGGTCGAAATCGTCGCGATCGCGCAGCTCGACCAGCCTCGCGATGCGCGCCTCGAGCCCGGTCACGCCCGCCAGCGCCCGCGCATAGGTTTCGCGCATCTCGGCCTCGCGCGCGCGGATCAGCGGGTCGAGCGTCATGTCCGCATGCGCGTCCGGGAAATGCCCGTGCCCGAGCGCCGTGAGCCGCCAGACCCGCGCCGAGCGCCCGACGCCCTGCGGCACGTTCTCGGCCTCCACCAGGCCATCCGCTTCCAGCTTCTTCAACTGCTGCCGTGCCGTCTCGGAGGTGGTGCCGAGGCAGGCACCCAGTTCGGCCGACTGCTGCGGGCCACGGCGTTTCAACACGTTCAACACGCGCTCGGAAACCGGCAGCGCGGGCTGCGAAAGGGATTCATCCATCGATCGCTTGTCAATCAGGAATCTTGTTCAAAACATGGGAACAATCGAGCCGGCGAAAAATTCACCTCAATAAAACAAGGAAATTCTTGACTAATTGGTTCGCCGAGGCAAATCATGTGCGCGATTCTTACAAAATGCCTAAAAGATTGCCATGCCCCGTTCCCCTCTATTTCCGGCCCTCCATCCTCCAGCACGGCGGGCCACGCCATGAACCCGAGCACCACCTCCTCCTGGGGCGAGCTGCTGTCCGGCCGCAACGGCCTGCGCTCGATCGCGCTGGCCGGCGGCGTCGCGCTGCACGCGATCAACATCTACCTCGCCACCACCATCCTGCCGTCGGTCGTGCACGAGATCGGCGGCCTCGAGTACTACGCCTGGAACACCACGTTGTTCATGGCTGCCTCGATCGTGGGCGCGCCGTTGTCGACCAACCTGCTGGGCCGGGTCGGGCCGCGCGCCGCCTACCTCATCGCGCTGGCGGTGTTCTGCGCCGGGACGCTGGCCTGCGCGGCCGCGCGCGACATGCCCTGGATGCTGGCCGGGCGCGTGGCGCAGGGTTTCGGCGGCGGGATCCTGGTCGCGCTCAGCTACGCGCTGATCCGCATCGTGTTCGAGCTGCGGCTCTGGTCGCGCGGCATAGGCATGGTGTCGGGCATGTGGGGCATCGCCACACTCTGCGGCCCGGCGATCGGCGGCCTGTTCGCCGAATCGGGCCACTGGCGGCTGGCCTTCCTCGCCTTGCTGCCGATCGCGGCCCTGCTCGCCCTGCTCGCCCTGATCGTGATCGCGCAACTGCCGGCGCGGCAGGCCGCACGCGCCTCGGCCGCGCCCGCCGCGCTCGGCCGGATCCTGCTGCTGGCCGCCTCGGTGCTGGTGGTGTCGGTGGCCAGCCTGTCGCGCAGCGCGGTGGTGAACGTGGCCGGCATCGCGGTCGGCGTCGCGCTCACGCTCCTGATCGCGCGCCTCGAGCGCGACGCGCGCACGAGGCTGCTGCCGAGCGGCACCTACTCGCTGCGCCAGCCGCTCGGCGCGATCTATGCCTGCATGAGCCTGCTGGGGATCGGCGTGACCACCGAGATCTTCGTGCCGTATTTCCTGCAGACGATCCATGCTCAGCCGCCGCTGCTGGCCGGCTACCTGAGCGCCTTGATGGCCGCCGGCTGGTCGATCGGCTCGCTGGTCGGCTCGGGTCGCGGGCCGCACGCGGCGCGCATCCTGATGCGCGGCGGGCCGGTGCTGGTCGCGCTGGCCTTGCTCGGGCTCGCGCTGCTGATGCCGGCGCCGGGCCTGCTGGCCACCGGCGCCGGCCTGGCCGCACTGTGCGGCGCGCTGGTGGCGGTCGGGCTCGGCGTCGGGATGGGCTGGCCGCACCTGCTCACCCAGGTGCTGACGCGGGCGCCCGCCGGCCAGGAAGACCTCGCCTCCGCCTCGCTCACCACGGTCCAGCTCTATGCGACGGCGATCGGCTCGGCGCTGGCCGGGCTGGTCGCCAACCTCGGCGGCTTCACCGAGCCGGGCGGCCTGCCCGGCGCGCGGCAGGCCGCCGTGTGGCTGTTCGCGACGTTCGCGATCGCGCCGCTGCTGGTCGCGATCCTGGTGCGGCGGGTGTCGGGGGCGGCGCCGGGAGACACGCCGGCCACGCGCGCGCCGGTCGCCTCGACCCATGCCGAGGACGTTTAGGTCGAGGCCGGCGACGAGGGGGCCGGTGTGGGCACCGAGGGCAGCGCCGTACCGGCGGACGACGGAGCCGCCATCGCGGCTGCGGGCGCAAGGGCGGCGGAAGCTGCGCCGGCGCCGAGAGCCGTGAAGGCGGACACGGCAGGGTTGGCAGCGGGGGCCGGCGGCGGCACCACGGCCGCCGTCACCGCCCCGGCAGCCGCCGTCACCGGATACGCCGGCCGCATCGCGATCGCCAGCGGAAAGCCGCTGCCTTCGTGCATGCCGTGATCGGCATAGACCTGAGCCGGTTCGCTCGACGGCTGCGCATTGGTGATCAGCGCCGAGCGCGTGTAGACGCCGCTGCCCACGCCGGAAAACGGCCCCGGCGCCGCATGCGGAAAGCCGAGTTGCTGCGCCGTGTACAGGAAGTCGCTGACGTTGGTGTCGCCGATCGGCGAGTCGGCATGCTCGGAGAACTTCGCATCCCAGATCGCGGTGACCTGCCCGAAGGCCGGCGTCGCATCGCCGGTCCTGGCGGTGATCGAGATGTCGGGCGCGCGCAGCTTGCCGTAGCGGTCGCTGATCTTGATGCCGGGGTTGAGATCGTATTGGTGCGTGCCGCCGGCCTTCGGCGTGATCTTCGTGTAGGAAAAATTGCACTTGAGCGCCGGCCCCTTGGGCCACGCGACCTTCTTCTTGCGCGGCACCACCTCGAGCTCGTGATCGACCTCGAGTTCGACGCACAGGCTCAGGAAACACAGGAATTCGAAGACATAGGAATCCTGGTCCGTATCCACCGCCGCATGGGTACTCCAGACAGCGGTATCCGCGATGCGTATGTTTGACGGCGCGCAGGCGTTTCAGCAGATCGATTCGTTTCATCGTGCGGCGCAGGTCCGTTCGAAGCTCAGTTCGCTGGTGCGATTGTCGTCGCTCGTGACGAAGGCCATCCGCTGCGCGAGAAAACCGCCGTCGACCGGGCCGAGGTCGATATCGAAATAGCTGGGCGGCAGCCGGTTCAGATCGTCCAGCGACTCGAGCACGATCTGGTTCGGGTTCGTGCCGTCATCGGGCAGGGCTTCGAGGTCGGCGAACAGCGCCTCGAAAGCGCGCAGCTGGCGCCCCGCCGATGCGCTGCCGCGCGTCTACTCGTCGGCGAAATGCACGGCGTCGAAGGCGCCGATGCGCTCGGCGGCGGGGCCAGTTGCCGCCATTGCGCGGCGGCCGCCGCCAGCATCTCGCCGACCGGCAGGATGCGTGCCTCGACGAAGGCGATCAGCCGTTCGAGCCTGGCCCGATAGCTGGCCTGCCGGCGCGAAGTCAATGCCTCGCGGTGGTCGAACTCGATGCGCGTGCGCGCCGGCAGCGCGTAATAGAGCGAATAGAAGGCGGTGCGCGAGACGAAGATCCGGTTGTTGACCAGCACGTCGGCGTCGACAGCCGGGATCTCGCGAAACGGGAAGCGGAAATGTCGCTCCGGTGCCTCCAGGCGCTTGACGAAGCTGAGGCTGTAGCGGAAATCGTCGATCTCGAGCGAGTGCTCGAGCTCCAGCCTGCGTTCGAGTTCGAAGGTATAGCGATAGACCGTGCCCTCGTCCTCCAGCGGCAGCTGATAGCCCAGCGCGAAATCCTCCGGCAGCTCCGGCGCCGCCTCGCGCTCCTCCATCTCCACCCCGTCGATCACATACACCGTCGGCTCGATGTGGCCCATGCCGTTGCCGAGAAACAAGGCGTCGCCGGCGGCGATACGCACGCGACGGCGCGATTCGATGCGCAGGCTGTCGTCGCAGAATCGAACCGATTCGGCCTTGCCGTTGATCAGCCAATATTTCGGGTCTTCGCGGAAAAGTGTGATGAATTTTCATGATAAAACTGCCTGAGAGCCATTCTGGAAGGGGGGGTGCGGGATGTGAGCGGCACACGAAATCGGGCATGATTTCGCGATGGCTACTTCACGCAAACAC
>JAYFRU010000328.1:0-4125 GCA_040946965.1 Burkholderia sp.
TTCCTCCGTTTGTGTGATGAATCCAGTTTCATCATAGGCGGCGTCATGGCAGCGCTCGCCGGACCACCGCCTCGGAGAGAAGGCCCTTTCATTCGTAGAAGCCGCCGTGGGTGAGGCCGGCCTCCTTCATCACCTCGGCGATGCCGACACCATGGAAGCCGGCCCGCCGCACAGCGCGGCTACCGACCTCGAGGATCCGCTCGCGCGAGGCTTCCTTGCGCAGGCTGGGGGCTGATTTCTTCATCGGGTTCATCCGGCGAACTCAACTCATATGAAGCTCGTAATATGACCAACATCATACGTCGTGGCCACGACGGCAGGCAAGCGGCTTTTCAAGGGCGCGAAGCCGGCTGCCGCGACGCGGAATGCGGCCGTTGAAGCCATGGCCCGCCTCGTGCGCGCCACCTCTTCCTTCCCCCGCGAACCCTCCCGATCGAGCTGGCCAGCTTCTTGCGGATTGCTAGCGCCGACCCGAGCTGCTTGCTCGCTTTTCCAAGCCGCAACGGCCGGTGGCGCCGGCAGACGAGATGCCAATTTGCCAAAGTGCTGGCTCGAATTGTAATTTTTACAACAAGGAAAAGACCAATGAACGAGATTCAGTTCGTCAGGCTGGTAGTCGTCGCCCTATTCGCGATGGTCTGCTGGTCGATGTGGGATGCCCTGCGGGTGGGCTTGCACAGCCCGCTTGACGGCCCGGTGCGCCGTGCCCGGACGGATGGTCCGGCTGATGCGCGCGGTGGTCTAGGCCGCGCTGCTCTACGTGCTGTCGGCCTGGGGCGCTTACCAGGCCTGGTTCGCCGGCTCGGTGGTGTCCTGGACGCTGGCCACGCTGCTGGTGACCGGCGGGGCCACCGGCGCCTACCTGGGCTGGGTCTACCTGACCGTGAGGCCGCCTGCCTGAGCGCGGCGGCCGATGCGAGGCCGCGCTCGATCGCACCCTGTTCGATGCCGCGCCGGATTCGGCCGCAGCCCCTGATTGCGCAGGACATTTCATGATTCCGACCCAGACCGCACAAGACACCCTGGCCGCGCTCGCGCTCGCCCGCGCCGGCTTCGAGATCAGCCCCTGCCGCTTTCGCTGGCGCCGACGCGCGAGGAGCGCGACCATCGCGCGCTGGTCGCGGCCGGCCTGATGGCGCTGAACCTGCTCGCCGACGCCTGGGCCGACACCGAGATGTGGGCGATGGTGGCCGCCTACGTGACCGTGCACGGGCTGGTGGCGATCAGCGAGATCCAGGCGGCCAAGCTGCGCCTGACCCCGTTCGAGACCACCGCAGTCAACGCGATCATCGCGCTGGCCGCGCGCATCGCCACGCTGGCGGCCGCGCCCGGCCGGCGCGCGGCCTGAGGGAGCGGGCACCGTGAAGCGACGTCAATTGAGCAAGGCGCAACTGCTGCCCTTGCCGGCCGACTACCTGCAATCCCTGCAACTGCGCCACCACCTTGCGCTGGCCGCGCTGTACCGCGCGCAGGTCGCGCCCGCGCAACTGGCGCTGCTGCTCGGTACGGTGCAGTTCGCCTACCTGCTGCGCGCGCCGGACCAGGATAACCCGAAGCGGTTCCGGCGCGCCGAGCTGACGCTTGAGCAGTGTCATGCGCGCCTGAACGCGGGCGCGCCGATCCTGCTGCCCGAGCCCGAGTGCGGCGACCTGGAGCGCGTGTTGACCGACTACGACACGCGGCTCGCCGCGCTGCCTTCGCATCGTTATGTGGACGCCCGGGCCGAGCTGCATCACCAGGTGTTCGCCGGCCGCTCGCCGATTCCGGCGCGGCGGTTGCGGGCCGCCTGAGGTACCCCGGTTTCTGCAATCTCATTGAAAAAATCGCATCGCCCCGGCCCGCCGCAGCGGCGCCGGTGCCACCCAGTTTTCCGATTCGAGGTTCGCCATGTATGAAAAAAACGCCGATGTCCGGCCCGCGCCCAGACGCACCGCGCCGCGTCGAGGGCATCGTGTTCCATCTCGCCCTGAACGGCAGCTGGATCGAGACCCTCGGCACGCCCTTCGAGTGCCGCGGCCGGACCTGGGCTGTGCATCGCTCGCCGCTGTTCGCGCCGGACAGCCATCCGCGCTATACGGTGTCCGACGTCGAGACCGGGCGCGGCCTGCGCCGCATCCTGGAGCCGAGCGTCGAGGCGGCACGTGCGCTGGCCAGCGCCGTGATCGAGTCGATGCCGCAGCCGGTCTGGACCAAGATGGTCCGGCTGCCGCCGGTCGCCACCACCATGATGGCCGCCTGAGCGCGGGGCTCCCGCGCCGCCCGCGAGGCGCTGCCGGCGCGGGCCGTTCCCCCGCGCCGTGAGCGGGCCCGACATTTGCTCCACTTCGTGATGACTCGTCGTGACGATAGGCAGGGCGCCGTCGGTCGCTCACGTTAGAATCGCGAAAACCGAGTCGCCCCTCGCGGGCGACATTGCGTCCGGTCCGCCGGGACCGGCCACCGACATCTGAACGACTGAACATGACCCAGGAAGACTCCGCGCCCCAAGTTCCGGCGCCCGACCCGCAGCCGGGCTCGCCGGCCCTACCGCGGCTGCCCGACAACGTGGAGACGGGCGTGCCGGGCCTCGACGAGATCCTCGGCGGAGGCTTCGTCCGCAGCGGCCTCTACCTGATCGAGGGCATGGCCGGCGCGGGCAAGACCATCCTGTCGAGCCAGATCGGTTTCCACCGCGTGCGCCAGGGCGAGCGCGTGCTGTACATGAAGCTGGTCGCCGAGTCGCACGACAAGCTGCTCGGCCACCTGCGCGGGCTCGAGTTCTTCGACCAGTCCGTGGTGACGCAGCAGATGATGTTCGTCTCCGGCTATCACGAGCTGATGAAGGACGGCCTGGACGGCTTCCTGAAGCTGATCGCCGCGAGCCTCGCGAACTATCGCCCGGGACTCCTGATCATCGACGGTTTCCGCAGCGCGCGCGAATTCAGCGAGACCGAACTCTCGCTGTCGAAATTCATCCACGAACTCAATACACTGGTGGCGGCGATGGACTGCACCACCTTGCTGCTCGCGCCGCTGTCGGGCAACGAACCGCATCCCGAGCACACCCTGGTGGACGGCCTGATCGAGCTGAACCGCTACAGCGACGGCATGCGCCGCGCGCGCGAGATCGAGGTCCACAAGATGCGTGCGCGCAACCATCTGCTCGGCAAGCACTTCTTCCGCATCACCGCCAGCGGGCACGCCATGTACCCGCGCCTGGAGGCGCGCTACGCCAACCTCGAGGACGAGCGCGACCTGCGCCAGCGGCTCGACACTGGCCTGCCGCACCTGGACCACCTGATCGGCGGCGGCTGCGTGCGCGGCTCGACCACCACCGTGATCGGGCCGGCCGGGGTCGGCAAGACCCTGCTCGCGCTGCAGTTCCTGCAGGCCGGCATCGCGCGCGGCGAGAAGGTGGTCTACCTGGGCTTCTACGAATCGCCGCAGCGCCTGATCGGCAAGGCCGAGGCGGTCGGCATCGGCTGCGCGAGGCATTCGCCGACGGCAGCCTCACCATGCAGTGGCAGCCGGCCGTCGAGCTGGAGGTGGACGAACTGGCCGCCACCACGCTCGCGCTGATCCGCCGGCTCGACGCCTCGCGGCTGGTGATCGACGGCATGGAGGGCTTCCGCGATTCGGCATTGCGGCCCGCGCGTTTCGGGCTGTTCCTCAATGCCTTCACGCACGCGCTGCGCGACTCGGGCATCACCACCATGCTGACCGAGGAGCTGCCGCTTTACGCGGATCCCTCGCACGGCAAGGGCATGCGCCTGTCGGCGCTGACCGAGAACCTGATCCTGCTGCGCTACGTGGAGGCCGACGGCCGCCATGCGTCGCATGGTGTCGGTGGTCAAGCAGCGCGAGAGCGCGCACGACACCTCGCTGCGCGAGCTGCTGATCAAGTCCGACGGGCTCGACGTCACGCCGAATGCGATCGGCGCGGCGGGGCTGCTGTCGGCGCAGGGGCTGACAACGATGTTGCATCGGCCAATGACGGACGGCCAGTGTTCCGTCCTAGAAATAACTTTACGTAATTGCGCATTGCTTAGAGACGGTTTCAAAAAGGTCCTGCGGGGCTGTTAACTTTCGCGGCGAGCTGTTAACCTTGGGCATCGGAACAACCGAGATCGAGGAGATGGGCCAGCC
>JAYFRU010000329.1:0-4116 GCA_040946965.1 Burkholderia sp.
ATGAAGGCAGTGATCCTGAAGCAGTACGGCGGCGCCGAGCAACTCGACTATCGCGATATCGCCCGGCCTGAGCCGGGCCCCGGCCAGCTGCGGGTGCGGGTGGTGGCCGCCACGCTGAACCCGGGCAACGTCAAGCGTGGGGCCGGCGCCCTGCGCGGGCTGATGCCGGAACTCGAGTTTCCGTGGGTGCCGGGGGTCGATTTCTCGGGCGTGGTGGACGCGCTGGGCGCCGGCGTGGAGGGTTTCGCGCCCGGCGACGAGGTGTTCGGCTATAGCGGCGCGGGCGGTGCCTTCGCCGAATTCATGGTGTCCGACGTCGATGCGCTCGCGCACAAGCCGCACAGCCTCGACCACGCCGGGGCGGCCTCGCTGGCGGTGGTCGCGCAGACGGCCGTGCAGGCCTGCGAGCTGGCCGAGCTGCGCGCCGGCCAGACCTTGGTGATTCTCGGGGCCGGCGGCGCGGTGGGCAATGCGGCCGTGCAGCTGGCGCGGCATCGCGGGGTGCGTGTGATCGCAGTGTGCCGGGCACGTAGCGTGGTGCGGCTGGTCGAGCTGGGTGCCGATCAGGTGGTCGACGACGCGGCCACGCCGCTGGAGACGGTGGCGCGGGAGGTCGACATGGTGCTCGACGGGCTGGGCGGCGAGACGGCGCGGCGCGCGATGTCGGTGCTCAAGCCCGGCGGCGTGCTGGTCGCGCTGAACGGGCCGCCGGCGCAGGACGAGGCCGAGCGGCTCGGGGTGCGCGCGTTGTTCCTGCGTACCCAGAATCGCGGCAACGGGCTGGCGCGGCTCGTCGATGAGCTCGACGCGGTGCCGGTCCGGCCGTTCCTCGCGCGCAGTTATGCGCTCGACGAGACGGCGCAGGCCTGGCGCGATTTCGAGGCGGGCGGGATCGAAGGCAAGCTGGTGATCCGGGTCGGCGAGGCCTGAGAGACAAGGGAGCGGCTGCGCGCGGCGGCGCGTTTCAGCTCGCCCCGGGGGGGCTTCAGGTCACCTCGTCGCGCAGCCAGTTCACCAGTTCCTCGAACACCGGTGCCCAGTTGCCGGTCTCGCGCTGGCGCAGCACCGTCACGCTGGGCAGCCAGGACATATCGCGCCTGCGGCTGCCCCAGCGCCAGTCGCCGGCGTGGTTGAGCGGCACGCAGGTGCGCGCGCCGAGCAGCGCGGCCAGGTTCGCGACCGTCGAATCGACGGAGATCACGGCATCGAGTTCGCGGATGCAGGCAGCGGTATCGGCGAAATCCTCGATGTCGGGCGCGTAGTGGCGCATGCCGCGCGGCAGCCCGCCGGCCAGTGCCTCGCCGCTCGGATGGTGCAGGCTGACGAACTGGATTCGCTCGGCCAGCGCGGGATGCGCGACCAAGCCGCTCGACCTCGACGCGCGGCAGGCTGCGCAGGCCGGCCCAGCAACGGATCGTGCTGCCGAGCTCGGGCCGGTGGCGATGCGCGCAGTCGTAGCAGAGGCCGACCAGCTTGCGGCCCGGCGCGGCGGCGCGCATCCGGCGAGCCCACAGCGCGGCGTCGCGCTCGCGTTCGGGCGGCACCCGCAGATACGGCTCGAGGCGGCCGCGCGGCTGCGCACGGGCCGCGTCGAGCAGGGGCAGGTGCAGCACGGTGGCGTGCAGGTCGGGCGCGAAGATCTCGAGTTCGCGGCGCCGCGCGGCATCGTCCGGCCAGGGCGCGCCCGGCGTCAGCGGGCGCGGCGTGTCGATCACCCGGCACTCGGGCAGCGAGGCGCGCAGCAGCGGCAGCAGCGGCGCGTCGCAACTGATCATCAGGCGCGCGCCGGCATGCAGCCAGTCGCGCGCGGCCGCCAGCATCAGCAACTGGTCGCCGAAACCGAGCTGGTACGTGACCAGCACGCGCCGCCCGGACGGATCGCCGCCGCTCCAGGTCGGCAGGCTGGCCGGGCGCTAGCTGCCGCTCGAATCCGGATCCTCGTTGCGATGGAGCCAGTTGGCGAAGCCTTGCGGCTTGCCCTGGCGGAGCTGCGCATCGCCGAGCCGGCGCGTGGCGAGTTCGGCGATGGCCGTGTCGCCGGCGGCGACGGCGTGTTGGCGGGCCTCGTCGAGCAGCGCGGCGCCGGCCTCGAGATCGCCCGCCATGGCGAGTTCGTAGCTGAGCCAGGCCTCGAAATCCTGGCGGCGTGCTCGCAGGCCGTCGCGATGGCGGTGCAGCGTCTCGGCGGCCTCGCGATGCAGGCCGCCGAGCGAGAGCGCCAACGCGCGCATCTCCACGAAGTCGAGCGCGAGCGGATCGATCAGTAGGGCGCGGTCGGCCCAGGGCAGCAGTTCGTCCTCGCGTTGCTGGGCGATCAGGCGCTCGCAGATCTCGCGCAGGAAGGGCGGGATGGCGGGCACCGTCGCCGGCTTGGCGAGCGGCACGCGGAACGGCTCGGCGGATGACTGGGGCGGCACGGTGCGCATCATGGGCTGGCGCGGCTCTCTCGGGTTCCGGGGCGGTGCTGTTCTGGTTGGGGCCGGATGCGGCGACGCGCTGGCATCGCCGTGAGATACGGTCGGCTACCGGCTACCGGCTACCGGCTACCGGCTACCGGCTACCGGCTACCGGTCCCGCGTGGCCCGTCGTGGAATCGGGCCGGATACATTCCTCAGTGTAGAGAATCTCGGGCCGATCGGCGAGAGTCCCCGCCGGGCTGCCGCCTGGTTCGCCATGGCAGGCGAGATTCCCTGCGTCTCCACGCCATCCTGTCCGTCAGCCCGAATTAATGCATCTGACACGCAGCACTGCGATAATTGGTGTACGAACGACTCTGACGTAGATACGGAGGCAGCACAATGAGCGACAACCGACCCGAAGACCAAGACGCCGCCGAACGCCAACGCCGTCTGGAGGAGGATCTGGTCGACGCCTACGACGAAGAGCTGGAAATGGAGCTCGACGATCGCCGCTTCGACGAGTCCGACACGATCTTCACCGCCGAGCGCCGCGAGCAGCGCAAGCAGTACTTCCGCGAGCTGTTCCGCCTGCAGGGCGAACTCGTCAAGCTGCAGGACTGGGTGGTCAGCACCGGCCATCGCATGGTGGTGATCTTCGAGGGCCGCGACGCGGCGGGCAAGGGCGGCGCGATCAAGCGCATCACGCAGCGCCTGAATCCGCGCGTGTGCCGCGTCGCCGCGCTGCCGGCGCCGAGCAATCGCGAGCGCACGCAGTGGTACTTCCAGCGCTATGCCACGCACCTGCCGGCCGGCGGCGAGATGGTGCTGTTCGACCGCAGCTGGTACAACCGCGCCGGCGTCGAGCGCGTGATGAACTTCTGTACCGATGCGGAGTACGAAGAGTTCTTCCGCTCGGTGCCTGAGTTCGAGAAGATGCTGGTGCGCAGCGGCATCCAGATCGTCAAGTACTGGTTCTCGATCACCGACGAGGAGCAGGAAACGCGCTTCGAGGCACGCATCCAGGATCCGCTCAAGCAGTGGAAGCTGAGCCCGATGGACCTGGAAAGCCGTCGTCGCTGGGAGGCCTATACGATCGCCAAGGAAGAGATGCTGGCGCGCACGCATATCCCCGAGGCGCCGTGGTGGGTGGTGCAGGCCGTCGACAAGAAGCGCGCGCGCCTGAACTGCATCGACCATCTGCTGAGCCTGGTGCCTTACCACGAGGTCGAGCGCCAGAGCGTCACGCTGCCCGAGCGTGTCCATCATGAGGATTACCTGCGCCGGCCGGTGCCGGACAACATGATCGTCCCCGAGCGCTACTGAGTCCCGCCCCGCAGCGGGCGCGCCTGCTCCAGGCTCGCCCGCTGCGGGGATTGACAAACGCGCCGGCATCCCGGATGTTCTTGCCCATGACACGTCACGCCTTCCCGATCGCGCACATTATTCACACCATTCATTGAATGGTGGGTTAGCGCGCGCAGGAAGCCGTCATGAAACCCGCCCCCGAGGCGGGTTTTTCGTATCCGTCTCCGGGCAAGCCCATCCCCAGCCAGGAGCGTTCGATGCTGTCGCCGTCCCGTCGCGGTCAGGAAACCGCCACCCCCCCCCCCGTCCGCCGAAATCGCGTCGAGTGTCGATGCCTACCTGAAGAAGATCCTCACCGCGCGCGTCTACGACGTGGCGGTCCAGACCGCGCTGGAGCCGGCGCGCAACCTGT
>JAYFRU010000330.1:0-4099 GCA_040946965.1 Burkholderia sp.
GGCTAACACTTCCCCTTGTCGGGCGTGTAGAGGACTTTCACCTCCAAGTGTGTGCGCCCAGCCGGGCGCACGGAAACGAACCGGGCGGCCGAAGCCGCCCGTCAGGGTAGTCTGCCCGATCAGTTCGAGTTCGGCGGTGCCGAGATGTCGGCCGGCGGTGCCGTCAGCGGCTGGTTCGGCAACTGGTCCGAGCCCTGCGGGCCGACCGGCTGGCTGCCGTCGCTCGGCGCGGTGGGCTGCGGCGGACGATGGAACTGAAACTGCGGCTGGATCGCCGGGCTCGCTCCCGGCGGCAGGCCACCCGGCGTCGGCGCGGACGGCGCGGTCTGCGAGGAGGGCCGGAAGCGGCTGGCCTGCGAGCCCTGGCCCGATACCTGGGCGGTGGCGCGGTTGGCCGCACGCGCGGCCTCGGTATTCGTGTCGGACTGGCCGACCTGGCTGGCCGAGGCGGGCGGCGCCGGGTTGGCCGGGGCGGCCTCGGGTGCCAGATCCGGCGGCACCGGCGTGCCGACCGGGGCCGAAGCCGCCGCTGCGGCCGATGCCGGCGCGGCGGCGGCCTTGGCCTTCTTCTTGCCGCGGCGATCGCCGTCGATGTCGGCCAGCAGGTCGAGTTCGGACGGGAGGTTGTCGGCGCCGCTCCAGCTCGCCAGGCGGTCGCTCTGGAAGTTGACGATCAGATCGCGCTGCTGGACCACCGAGGTCGAGCCGCGCTTGAAGTAGAACAGATAATCCCAACGGTCCGCGTGGAACATGTCGGCCAGCAGCGGCGTGCCGAGCAGCGCGCGGACCTGTTCGCGGGTCATGCCGGCCTGCAGCTGCGAGGCCTTTTCCTGTGAGACGAAATTGCCCTGGACGACCGTGATGCGGTAAGGCGTGATGCTTTGCGCGATTCGTTGCGTGACGCTGTCATAAGACGAACAGCCTGCCAGCGTGACGACGGCGACAGCGACGGCAGCAGTGATGGCACTCCGCATGCGGATCCTCTGAATGTTGCGAACGGGATACAGGAAACTTGTCCGTCACCTGCGCCGATTTGCCGAGCGAGCCGCGCGACTCGGGTCACAGATGACTGACAGGGCGAAAAGCCGATACGATACCATTGGAACTCTGCATTGTACTCTAGGGATGCCTAGCCATGACCAATCCGACCGAGCTGAAGAATATCGGGCTCAAGGCCACCCTACCGCGCCTCAAGATTCTGGAAATTTTTCAGCAGAGCGAAGTCCGGCACCTGACCGCCGAAGACGTCTATCGCAACCTGCTGCATGAACAACTCGACATCGGCCTGGCCACCGTCTACCGCGTGCTGACGCAGTTCGAGCAGGCCGGCCTGCTCACGCGCAGCAATTTCGAATCGGGCAAGGCGGTGTTCGAGCTGAACGAGGGTTCGCACCACGACCACCTGGTCTGTCTCGACTGCGGCCGCGTCGAGGAATTCTTCGACGCCGAGATCGAGAACCGCCAGCAGGCGATCGCCAAGACGCGCGGCTTCAAGCTGCAGGAGCATTCGCTGGCGATGTACGGTTCCTGCACCACCGAGAACTGCCCGCACCGCAAGCACTGATCGTCAGGGTCGGCATCGCGCCGGCGCGTCTTTCGGTTTCCTGACGAAGCGCGCACGATGTCTTAAGCAGGCTCTGAATTCATGCCGCGCCCTGCCGCGCACCCGGCTCGGGCGGCAGCAGCAGGCGCCGCGTGTCGAGCACGATCTCGTCGCAATTCGGCTCGCCGTTGCCGCCGCGATCGACCACCACGAAATCGCTGACGCGATCGAGCGCGAGCAGCGGATGATGCCAGACGCCCTGGGCATAGTTGACGCCCTGCCAGCCCTCGGCGAGAAAGGCGCGTAACCGCGTCGGATCGAACTCGCCGGCCGGCGCGACCACGACCGCTTAGCGCCCGACCTCGGCCAGCGGCACGAAGGCCTGGCTGCCGAACGGGTGCCGCTCCATCATCGCGATCTCGATCGGCCAGCCGCGCGGCTGGCCGCGGAACAGGTTGACGAGCGGCCGGCCGCCCGCCTCGCCGACATCGACTCTCGCCAGATCGTGGAAGCGCTCGGTGGTGCCGCCGTTGATCGGGAAATGACGCGCGCCCTCGAGCTCGATCACGTCGCCGAACGACGCGAAAGCGGCGCGCGTGAGCGGCTCCAGCGGCAGCGCCTGCAGCATGGGCGGCTGGTTCATGATCGCATCCCGCTCAGGCCGGCTCGGCCCACAGACGCAGGCGCGAGACGCCGCCGTCGGGGAAGATTTGAAGCGCACGTGGGTGACCGGGCCCAGCTCGGCCAAGCCGCTGTCGAACACATGCAGCTTGTCCATCGACAGCTTCTGCTCGCCGAGCAGCGCCGGCCAGAACATCGCCTGCGTGACCAGCGAATCGTCGGTGCCGCCGGCCACCGAGGCGGCCTGCAGCGAGCAGCGGTCGGGATAGTTGCCCTTGAAGTGCGCGGTGTCGACCTCGACGCGGCGGATGATGCCCGGGCGCGCCAGCGCCACGATCGCCCAGTCGTTGCCGGGTTCGCGGCGCCGCCGCGTCTCCCAGCCGTCGCCCATGTTCACGCCGCGCCCCGGCGTCAGCATCTGCGAGGCAGGGCCGAAGTGCTGGTTGTTGGCGGCGACTAGGTAGGCGCCGTTCTCGATTGCGCCCAGGTCGACCAGCTCGCCGTTGGCGGCGCGGCTCCAGTCGCGCTGCGGCTGGCCATACACGCGCAGCCGCGCCAGGCCGCCATCGGGATAGAGATTGACGCGCAGGTGGGTGACCACGCGCGACGCCTCGACGGCGATGTAGTGGTGGCGATTGCCCTGCAGCGTGGTGGCCGGCACCAGCGGCTGCCAGTCGGCCTGCTCCGTGGGCAGCTCGCCGTCGAACGCGCAGGCCTCGATCGAGGCGGCCGGCGGGAAGTTGCCGGTGAAGTGGTTGGTATCGAGATCGACGCCATGGACCACGCCGGGACGCGCCAGCCTGACGATGCACCGGTCGTGGCCGGCCACGCGCTTGCGGCGCGTTTCCCAGCCGTCCATCCACTTGCCGTGATCGTCGTACTTGCCGGGGATGAAGACGGCCGGTTCGGGATTGAGCATGCGCGCCATGGGCGCGAAGAACTCGTCGCTGGTCGCCAGCGCCTGGGCGCCCAGGCGCGAGTCGGCGAGATTCATGTAGCGGCGCGTGAAGGCGGGGGCGTCGGGATCGAGGATCGGTGCAGCCATGATGTCTCCAGTCGGGTGAGGAGCCCGGCGCGGTGCCGGGCTGCAAATCAGGTAAGCGAGGAAAGAGGCGCGAAAAGGACGCGGAAGACGCAGAGGATGCGGCGGCCTCAGAGCACGTGTGCGTGCTCGCCGCCAGCGAGCTTGCCGGACGCGCTGCCGGCTTCGCCGTGCGCCTCCTCGAGCAGCACGTAGCGCAGCCCGCGATTCAGCACGCGGCGCGCGCGACCATGCCGATGTCGTGCTCCCAGACCGCGACCACCACGGTGGCCACGCAGTTGCCGATCAGGTTGGTGAGCGCGCGCGATGCCGACGAACCAGTCGACCGGCAGGATCAGCACCAGGCCGAGCACGGGATGCCGTGCGCGCCCTTCGAGGTCACCAGCGAGACCAGCAGCACGACGATCAGGTCGTGCGCGGACAGCGGCGTATTGGTGGCCTGCGCGATGAACAGCACGGCCAGCGTCAGGTAGATCGAGAAGCCGTCGAGATTGAACGAGTAACCGGTGGGAATCACCAGGCCGACGGTGGAATCCTTCACGCCCATCCATTCGAGCTTGCGCATCACCTGCGTCAGCACCGCGTCCGAGGAGGCGGTGCCGAGCAGCACCGCGACGAACAGCGCGCAGCTCACGTAGAACACCATCACCAGCAGGCCGAGCTGCTGGAGCGAGGCCACGCCGTACTTGCCGGTGGTGAAGGCGATCGCGCTGAGCACGCCCAGCGGCGCAAGCCGGATGATGAAACCCATCACGCGGAAGCAGACCTGCGAGAACTCGTCGATGAGCCCGCTGATGCGGCTGACACGCTCGCCGAGGCGTTGTTGCATAAATCGAGCATGAGGACGGAGTAGCCCACGTGGTGATGATTGCAGGCAATGCGAACGGATTGCG
>JAYFRU010000331.1:0-4097 GCA_040946965.1 Burkholderia sp.
CTTCAGCATCTCAGACTCCAGTTTGGATGATGGGTTTTACCCCAAATCTGTGTCTAGAAAAACCGGAGCCGCCGCACCGAATTCCTGCACCAACTGCGCGACCGTCATTTGATATTCGCGGTACAGCGTATTGACCTGCCCCTGGTGGTCGGCCGCGATGGCGTATTCGCCGATGGTCAGCGTGTTGTTGTGGATGATGTTGCGAAAATCCGGCGTCGTGATGCTGCTGGCGGTGCCGAAGGCGCCACGTTCCTGGTAAATCTGATGCAGCGCGCGGTAGGTATTCGACTTGGCGAACACCATCAGCATCAGGCGCGTCACCTTCGCCAGCCATTCCTTGACGGCCGGCGATTCGTCCAGGTCGGGAATCGAAGTCGTTAGCCGGAACCACGGACGCGCCGGGCTGGTCATGCCGGCCATCATGCCGGCGGCCAGCGTATTCAGGCCACGGGTGCCCGTGTTGTCCAGGATGTTGTTGTGGCGCCGGTCGCCCCGGTTGCGGTCTTGGACGAAAAAGCGCCCGGAACGCGGCAACAGGTATTCGCTGATTTCGCGCCAGTGGTCAGTCCAACTGGAACGCTCGATTTCCAGTTGGCCCCAACGCGAAGCGAGTTTTTTGCGCGCGGTTTCGGCCACGTTATTGCCCCAGCAACGTGTTCTTGCCCAGGGTCAGGCTGTTTTGGTCAACGCCTTGGGGGCCGGTCAGCATCGTGCCGGACTGACCCGACTTCGCGGCGGCCTGCATTGCCGAAGCGGCCTGGTTGGAATTCGGCTGCTTCTGATTGGCAGCATTGAACGATTGCTGGCTGGCCGTGATTTGGTCTTGCATGACCTTGGCCTGCTGCTGGTACTGCGCCGTTTGGTCTTGGAACTGCTTGGTCAAGGCTTCCGATTCGGCACGCGCCTGGTCGGCTTGCTGCTGCGCCTGTTGTTGGGCTTGCTGCTGCGCCTTTTCCTGCGCGCTGGCCTGCTCGTTGCCCATGTACATTGACGCGCCAATGCCGACAGCGGCACCCACGGCAACAGCGGTAACGGCTCCCGACATGGCTATTCCCCCGTGATAAGTTCGAACTGCGCGGCATCCTGCTTGCGTGAAAGCAGCATGTCGGCTTCGTCAGTGAATTGGTCTTCCGCTTCGGCCACGGTCTGCGCTTGCGTAGGAAACAGCATGGTCAGCATCGTGTCGCGGTGGGCCAAGAAAACCTGTTTGCGCCCGGCTTCGGCGGGCAGGACGTGGTAGCCGTCCAGTTCCACGGTGCGGTCGCCGACATACACCGTGCAATGGCCGTCGAACACCAGTACCGTCGGCACCTTGATGACCGCGCCGGTCAGCAGCACGCCGGCCGGGATGTGAATGGTGCGGGCGTACATGCCAGCGTGCAGGACGTGTTGGGTCGGGATTTCGACCTGGGGCAGCGTCAGGCTGGCGACGGTCATGCGCTGGGCGCGGTCGATGGCTTCCGGTGTCATGGCCGGGAAGCGCGGCGCGCAAGCGGTCAGTGCATTCATGCCAGCCCCCGGTAAAACGTGCGATTCGTTTCGCGGTAGCCTGAACGCGGCAGGATGGCGGCCACGCGGCCGTCGGCAGGGCTGGTGATGTACAGCCCGACGGCGCCCAGGTCGCGCGCGCGGTCTTCGACGGCACGCAGCAGTGCCGTACCCGTGCCGCCGGCCCGATAGCCGGACGCCACGAACAGCGATTCGACGGTGCCAATCAGCCGGCCTTGGAAGTGCAAAACCGGCGTGACCAGCAGGCCCGCGAATCCGACCACCATTTCGCCGTAGAAGACGCCCAGCGCGTGCAGCACGCCGTTGGCCTCCAGGCGCTTGTAGCCTTCCAGGTCGGGCGGGCGCCCGAATAGGTCGGCGTTGCGCGCGGCTTCGGACTGGTATTCAGCGGCCAAATCAGCGAAATTCGGCGCGTTGAACACGTCATCGCACGCGCAGGGGCGAATGGTGATGGGTTCCATGCCGGGCACATTACGGCCCGGTTGGCACGGTATGCGTACCCTACCGCCGCGCGAAGGGGTCGTAATCCAAGCGGCTGTTAGTGGGCTGACCGATGGCCTGCACGTCTTCATCCTTGGGGGTGTCCATCAATCCCAGGATGTAGGCACTGCCGAAATCAGGCGACCGGCCGATGCGTTTCACGATGTCTTCGCGGCTTTCGACCTTGATGGTCACGCCCGACATCGACCAGCGCGGCGCCGTCAGGTCGGCCAACAGGCGCGGGTCAGGCGGCAGGCAAATCCCGGTGTTGTTGGCCGGGTCGAGTGCTTCACGCATCGCCCACCACAAATCCGACCGCAGGTTGAAAAAGCCCAGCCGGCCCGACTTGTCGCGGCGATGCGATTTTTCGGCCACGTTCACCCCGACGATTTGCTGGTGTGCTTCGCGCAGGAAGTCGTAGGGCGACGACCCGACGCCGATAACGTCCAGGTGAATCACCGCGCCGTCGCGCTTGGCGGCCAGCGTCAGGCCGGCTACGGCCGGACCATTGGGCGTGTCGCTGCCGGGGTATGGCAGCGGTTCGTCGAACCACATGCCATGTCGGCGCGCCAACACGGTGTTGTCCTTGCCGCCGCGCGCCACGTCCACGCCCAGGCTGTCCATCGGCGCCAGCTTGGCCGGACGTGCCCAGCGGGCTTGCGCGGCTTCGACCCACGCGGTCGGGATGACCTGCCACGGGTCATCTTCGATGCCAGCCTGGAAATCGCCGTACAGCATTTGCGACCGCAGCGGTTCCGGCATGGCTTGCAGCGTGGCAAGGTAGCCGGTGCCCATGTAGTACGGGTTGTCGGTGACGCGCGCCGGGATGAACGTGCGGGATTTCGGCGTCACGATGTCTTCCGGGCGGTACGCCTTCGGGTCGAAATCGTAGGTGACGCGGCCGCTGACCAACACGAACGGCGCACCGGTCAGCGGCTGGCCGTCGTTGTCCAGCCACATGTCGCGCGATCCGCCGTTGCCGTCGGGCAGCATGGCGGCGTAGCGCAGTTCATCCGGCGCCGTCGGGTACAGCGGATTGCCCTTGTCCAGCCACGGGCCAAAAAAGCCGATGACCCAGCGCCCTTCGGCGGTGGTCGGCGGGTTGAACGTCATCACGACGCGCGACCGCTGGTTCGGCTTATTGGTGCGGTTCCAGCCCATCACGAACCGCACCTGGTCTTCGCGCTGTTCGGTGGCTTCGTCGAACACTTTCAGGTCGTGGGGGGCGGCCCTGCCAGCGGCTTTCGTCGCCCGGATTGTCCAAGCCGGCCAGTTCGCACAAGCGGCCACCGGACAGGCGCCAGAAGCCTTTTTGCGAGTTGTAGCCGTCGGTGCTGCGCAAGACTTCCTGCATCCGCTGCACGAAACCTTCGGTCTGCGCCTTTTCCCGCCGCACGAACAGCGCGCGGTCGTGCGCGGTCAGGGTCAGGCCCACGGCCAGGTCGGTCTTGCCGCCGCCGGCCGCGCCGCCGTACCCGGTGATGTCGGCCTTGGATTCGTAGGCCAGCATTTGCGGGCCTGGCAGCGGGCGCCACACCATCGGGTCAGCGGCCAGCAAGGCATCCAGTTCGGCCATTTCGTCCGCCGTCAGGTACGGCAACACGTCGGCGATGTCATCGGTGGCGCTCACACCAGCCCCGCCAGGTCATCGTCATCAGGGGGCGGCGCATCCTTGCGCGCGCGACCGGCTGCGAGGATGGCGGCGATGCGGGCCGCGCGTTCGGTGTCGGTGGTGACTATCGGGCCGCCGTCGGGGCCGGACAGTTCCAGGGCAGTCTTTTCGCCGTACCGCTTCGGCGCCAACTTCGACAGATACCACTTGCGGGTATCGACGCGAAGGCGCGACCGCTGAAAGTGTTCGCCGTTGAAGTCGTACCCCGGATTGTCGGGGTCTTGGTTGTCCATCCAATCATTGCGGCCGTCATCGCTGATGTTCAGCAGGTCGTCGGCCATTTCGTCCAGGCCGACATCGCGCGCACGCGCATATTGGCCTGCAAACCCGTTGATGTCCCGAATCACCCATTCTTGAACCGTAAGCGGTCCATTGGCACGGCCCTCAGAGCATGCGCACGAGTGTGTAAAACGTGGTATCGCTGTAGCGCGGCGGC
>JAYFRU010000332.1:0-4093 GCA_040946965.1 Burkholderia sp.
CGTTGATCCGGTGCCCAAGGTTAACAGCTCGCCGCGAAAGTAAACAGCCCCCTCACGGGGAATTTGAACTGGCCTCTAAGGGATCGAAGGCGGTGCCGCGCAGCCCCTTGAAGCGGGCCAGCAGGCGGAACGCCGTCAGCATCCAGGGCCCATAGGCTTTCTTCACCAGATGGCCCTGCGCATCGCGTTTGGCGAGGATCGGCGGCGCGAGGTGGTAGCGCAGTTTCATCTCGCCGTCGAACTGCTCGGCCAGCCTGGCCAGGAAGGCCGGGTCCGATTGCAGCCGCGCGACCTCGTACTCGTCCTTGTAGGCCATCAGCTTGTAGAGGTTGCGCGCGACCGCCTCGGTCAGCGGCTCCTGGGCGGCCTCGCCGTCGAGCCGGGCCTCGGCGGTGCGCACGCGCTCGATCACGGCCGAGAAACGCGTCGCGTAGGCGGCGTTCTGGTAGGCGCTCAGTTGCTCGATGCGCTTGGTGATCAGCGTGTCGACCGCCTTTTTCGTGTGCAGTGCGATCACCGTCGCGCCGCTCGGCACCACCTGCTTGCCGGCTGCGGCCTGCCGCACGCTCGCCAGGTCGTGGGCGGCGCGGCGGCCCCAGTCGAAGGCGGCCAGGTTCTTCTCGACCTGCACGCCGTTCAGCTCGATCGCGCGCGTCAGCGAGGCCAGCGTGAGCGGCAGCCCGCCGCGTTGCCAGGCGTAGCCGAGCACAAAGGGATTGGTGTAGATCGTGTCGCCGAGCAGGGCGGCCGCGAACTGGTCCGCGTCGACCAGGTCGACGAACTCGCCGGCCGCGATCCGGATGTCCTGTTCGGCGCTCGCGCCGGGGAAGGCCCATTGCGGGTTCTTGGTGAACTCGGCGGTCGGCGTTTTTGCGCTGTTGACCACGACCCGCGTCGAGTCGTGGCGCATGTGCGAGGTGCATTCGTCGCTGGCCATCACCAGCGCGTCGCCGCCGATCACCAGATCGGCCTCGCCCATCGCGATGCGCGTGGCATGGATGTCGGCGGGTGCGTGCGCGATCTGCACGTGGTTCATCACGGCGCCGCCCTTCTGCGCCAAGCCGGTCACGTCGAGCACGGTGACGCCCTTGTTCTCCAGGTGCGCGGCCATGCCGATCAGCGCGCCGATGGTCACCACGCCGGTGCCGCCGACGCCGGTGACCAGCACACCCCAGGCGCGGCCGATGGCGGGCAGCTCGGGTTCGGGCACCGGCGACAGCGCGCCGGCCTCCACCGCGACCGCCTTCGGTTTCTTCAGCTGGGCGCCCTCGACGCTCACGAAGCTCGGGCAGAAGCCCTTGGCGCAGGAGAAATCCTTGTTGCAGGTCGACTGCTTGATCTGCCGCTTGGTGCCGAACTCGGTCTCGAGCGGCTCGACCGACAGGCAGTTGGACTGCACCGAGCAGTCGCCGCAGCCCTCGCAGACCGCTTCGTTGATCACCACGCGTTTGGCCGGATCCGGGTAGGCGCCGCGCTTGCGGCGGCGGCGCTTCTCGGTGGCGCAGGTCTGGTCGTAGATCAGGATGCTGGTGCCGGCGATCTCGCGCAGCTCGCGCTGTACGGCATCGAGCGTGTCGCGATGATGGATCGTCACACCCGACGCGAGCAGGGCGGTCTTGCCGTTGTATTTCTCGGGCTCGTCGCTGACGATCGCGATCCGCGCGGCGCCCTCGGCCGCCGCCTGGTGGGTGATCTGCGGCACCGTCAGCGTGCCGTCCACGGGCTGGCCGCCCGTCATCGCCACCGCGTCGTTGTAGAGGATCTTGTAGGTGATGTTGGCCTTCGAGGCGATCGCCGCGCGCACCGCCAGCAGGCCTGAGTGGAAGTAGGTGCCGTCGCCGAGGTTGGCGAACACGTGCTTTTCCTCGGTGAAGGGGGCCTGGCCGATCCAGGGCACGCCCTCGCCACCCATCTGGCTGAAGGTGCTGGTATTGCGATCCATTCACACCGTCATGTAGTGGCAGCCGATCCCGGCGATCGCGCGGGAGCCCTCGGGCACCACGGTCGAGGTGTTGTGCGGGCAGCCCGAGCAGAACCAGGGCTTGCGCTCGGCGGTGACGCGCGGCCGGGCCAGCGCGGCTTCCTTGGCCTGGATCACGGCGATGCGCGCGGCGATGCGCGCGCGCACCTCGCGGCGGGCAACTCGAACTTCTCGAGCCGCGTCGCGATCGCCTTGGCGATAATGGCGGGCGAGAGTTCGTAGTGCGCCGGCAGCAGCCAGTTGCCCATCGGCACCGACCATTCGCCGCCCGCGCCGTCCTTTTCGTCGAACTTGCCGAAGATGCGCGGGCGCTGGCCGTCGGGCCAGTTGTACAGCTCTTCCTTGATCGCGTATTCGAGGATCTGGCGCTTTTCCTCGACCACCAGGATTTCGTCGAGGCCGCGCGCGAACTGTTGCGCGCCCTGCGCCTCGAGCGGCCAGACGCAGCCGACCTTGTAGAGCCGGCTGCCGATCCGCGCGCAGGTCTGGTCGTCGAGGCTGAGGTCGGTGAGGGCCTGGCGCACGTCCAGGTAGGCCTTGCCGGCCGTCATGATGCCGAAGCGCGCTTGCGGCGAGTCGATCTCGATGCGGTCGAGCCGGTTGGCGCGCACGTAGGCGAGCGCCGCGTACCACTTGTGGTCGATCATCCGCGCTTCCTGCACCAGCGGCGGATCGGGCCAGCGGATGTTGAGCCCGCCCTCGGGCATCAGGAAATCGGTGGGCAGGACGATGTTGGCGCGATGCGGGTCGATGTCGACCGAGGCCGAGGATTCGACCACGTCGGTGACGCACTTGAGCGAGACCCACAGCCCCGAATAGCGGCTCATGGCCCAGCCGTGCAGGCCGAAGTCGAGATATTCCTGGACGTTCGAGGGATACAGCACCGGCAGGCCGCAGGCTTTCAGCAGGTGTTCGGACTGGTGCGCGAGCGTCGAGGACTTGGCAGCGTGGTCGTCGCCGGCCAGCACCAGCACCCCGCCGTGCGGCGAGCTGCCGGCCGAGTTGGCATGCTTGAGCACGTCGCCCGAGCGGTCGACGCCGGGGCCCTTGCCGTACCACATGCCGAACACGCCGTCGTACTTGGCGCCGGGGTAGAGGTTGACCTGCTGCGTGCTCCACACGGCGGTCGCGGCGAGGTCCTCGTTGAGGCCGGGCTGGAACACGATGCGGTGGGCGGCCAGGTGTTTCTGGGCCTTCCAGAGCGACTGGTCGAGGCCGCCGAGCGGCGAGCCGCGATAGCCGGAAATGAAACCGGCGGTATTGAGGCCGGCGGCTCGGTCGCGTTCCTGCTGCAGCATCGGCAGCAGGACCAGCGCCTGCACGCCGCTCATATAGGCGCGGCCCCGCTCGAGCGTGTATTTGTCGTCGAGCGTGACCGATTCAAGCGCGGCTTCCGGCGTCGCGCGCTGGTCGGCGTCTAGCGGGGCATTCATTACTACGTCTCCTCCACCCGTTTGGGATCACCAAAACTGTCGGCATCGGCGTCTTGTGGACGCATTGGCCGGGGCGCCATATTGGCGGGTTTCGGAAAATGGTATCACTGGTGGAAACTCGCCGGTTGTTGCGCTTTCTGTTGTGAATCCTTGCGATGAGCCTGCGATCTTCTGCGTTACATCATGTAAAAGCATGTAAAGGTCCGGGCCGCGTCGGGGGTTTTCGTTTAATCTATAGCGCTGCCGGCAATGGCCTGGCCCCAACGATGGCCCTAGAATGGAGAGAGCCAGCCGGCGATACAACGGAGGTTCCATGAATACGCGTCATATCCAGAATTTCTTGATGGTGTCGACCGCGTTCTTCGCGATGACCGGCCCGCTGCGCTCGCAAGGCGCGAGCGCCCTGGCTGCGGCGGGCGCGCCGATGCTGCAGATCACGCCTGCGGGCGATGCGATTGCGCCGGCCGGCGTGACGGCGACCACGCAGGTGAGCGAAGCGCCGAAAGCCTGACAGCACGGTGGCGTGCTCGCGCGGCGGATGCACCGCGTGGCGTTGTCATTCCGCAGAAACACGAAGGGCGGAAATCGCGAGATTTCCGCCCTTTTTCATGGGTGCGCCCGGCAGGGCGCACTCACTCGGAGGTGAAAGTCCTCTGCTCGCCCGGCAAGGGGAAGAGTT
>JAYFRU010000333.1:0-4088 GCA_040946965.1 Burkholderia sp.
TATGAACCGCCGTATGCGGAACCGCACGTACGGTGGTGTGAGAGGGCGACGGGGGTAACCCCGTCCCCTACTCGATCATAAGCAGACAGAGGAGAGGAGCATCATGAGCTATATCGCGCCCGTCAAGGACATGCTGTTCGTGATGAAGGAGCTGGCCGGCATCGACGACGTCGCGAAGCTGCCCGGCTTCGAGGATGCCGGCTTCGACACGGCGCAGGCCGTGCTCGACGAGTCGGCGAAGTTCTGCGGCGAAGTGCTGGCACCGCTGAACGTCGAAGGCGACAAGCAGCCGAGCTCATGGAGCCAGGGTGCCGTCAAGGCGACGGCCGGCTTTGGCGAGGCCTTCCGCCAATTCGTGGCGGGCGGCTGGCAGGGGCTGCAGCATCCGACCGAGTACGACGGCCAGGGCCTGCCCAAGCTGATCGCGACGCCTTGCATCGAGATGCTGAACGCCTCGAACCTGTCCTTTGCACTGTGCCCGCTGCTGACCGACGGCGCCATCGAGGCGCTGCTGACGGCCGGCACCGACGAGCAGAAAATGCGCTACGTGCCGAAGCTGATCTCGGGCGAATGGACCGGCACCATGAACCTGACCGAGCCGCAGGCCGGCTCCGACCTCGCGCTGGTACGCTCGCGCGCCGAGCCGCAGGACGACGGCAGCTACAAGGTGTTCGGCACCAAGATCTTCATCACCTGGGGCGAGCACGACATGGCGGACAACATCGTCCACCTGGTGCTGGCCCGCACGCCGAATGCGCCCGAGGGCGTGAAGGGCATCTCGCTGTTCATCGTGCCGAAGTTCCTGATCAAGGAAGATGGCAGCCTCGGCGAGCGCAACGACGTTCACTGTGTCGCGATCGAGCACAAGCTCGGCATCAAGGCGAGCCCGACCGCAGTGCTGCAGTACGGCGACCACGGCGGCGCGATCGGCTACCTGGTCGGCGAGGGGAATCGCGGCCTCGAATACATGTTCATCATGATGAACGCCGCGCGCTTCGGCGTCGGCATGCAGGGCATCGGCGTGGCCGACCGCGCCTACCAGAAGGCCGCCGCGTTCGCCAAGGAACGCGTGCAGAGCCGCCCGGTGGACGGCTCGGCCAGGCAGTCGGTCACCATCATCCATCATCCCGACGTGCGCCGCATGCTCGGCACCATGCGCGCGCTGACCGAAGGCGCCCGCGCGCTGGCCTATGTCGCCGCCGCGCACAGCGACCAGGCGCACGCGCATCCCGATGCGGCCGAGCGTGCGCGCCACCAGGCCATCTATGAGTACCTGGTGCCGGTCGTGAAGGGCTGGAGCACCGAGATGGTCAACGAGGTTGCCAGCCTCGGCGTGCAGGTGCACGGCGGCATGGGCTTCATCGAGGAGACGGGCGCGGCGCAGTACTATCGCGACGCTCGGATCCTGGCGATCTACGAAGGCACCACGGCGATCCAGGCCAACGACCTGGTGGGCCGCAAGACCGTGCGCGACGGGGGCGCCGTCGCGAAGTCGCTGCTCGCCGGGATCGACGAGACGGTCGAGGCGCTCGGCGCGCAGGACACGCCGGCTTTCGCCGCGATGCGTCGCCATCTTGCCGATGGCGCGAAGTCGCTCGGGGCCGCAGTCGAATTCGTGGTCGCCAATACCAAGGGCGATCCAAACGCGGTGTTCCTCGGCAGCGTGCCTTACCTGAAGCTGGTCGGCGTGGTGCTGTGCGGCTGGCAGATGGGGCGTGTGCTGCTCGCCGCGCAGGCGCGACGCGCCGACGATCCGGCCTTCCATGACGCGAAGATCGCGATCGCGCAGTTCTATGCCCAGCACGTGCTGGTGCAGGCGCCGGCGATTGCCGCCTCGATCGTCAGCGCGACCGGCCAGGACAGCGTGCTGGCGCTGACCGAGGACCAGTTCTGAGGACTGCCGGTTCGTCCTGCCGGGTGACCGGCTCGGCATGCCGGCGAAACGAAGAAGGGCACCTCCGAGGGTGCCCTTCTTGCATTGCGCGCGAGTGCCGTGTCGTGCTCAGGCGTAGGCGGGACGCGGCTTGCCGACACTGTCGTCGAGATAGCGGTGGACCGACAGATCGTCGGCCTGGATCGCCGGCTTCTTGCCCGACATCAGGTCAGCCAGCAACTGGCTCGAGCCGCAGGACATGGTCCACCCCAGCGTGCCGTGGCCGGTGTTCAGGAACAGGTTCGGCACCGGAGTGCGGCCGACGATCGGCGTGCCGTCCGGCGTCATCGGGCGCAGGCCGGTCCAGAAACTGGCCTTCGAGGTATCGCCGCCGCCCGGGAACAGGACGTTGACGCACATTTCGAGCGTTTCGCGACGAGCCTGGTTCAGGCGCTTGTCGAAGCCGGCGATCTCGGCCATGCCGCCCACGCGGATGCGCGAATCGAAACGCGTGATCGCGATCTTGTAGGTCTCGTCGAGCACGGTCGACACCGGCGCGGCTGCCGCATCGACGATCGGCGCCGTGATCGCATGGATAGACCGGGACCTTGACGATGTTCGACAGGAAGCGCGTCGAATACGAACCGAGCGCGATCACATAGGCATCGCCGCGCAGCAGTTCGCTGCCGCATTGCACGCTGGTGATCCGGCCGCCGGCGATCGCCAGCGCGTCGATCGGCGTGTTGTAGCGGAACTGCACGCTGAGTTCCTCGGCCATTGTCGCCAGGCGCGTGGTGAACAGCTGGCAGTCGCCGGTTTCGTCGCCGGGCAGGCGCAGGCCGCCGGTCAGCTTGTTCGAGACTGCGGCCAGCGCCGGCTCGGCGTTCTTCAGTTGATCGGCCGTCAGCAGTTCGAACGGCACCTTGGCGTCGCGCAGCACCGCGATGTCCTTCGCGGCGCCGTCGAATTGCGCCTGGGTGCGGAACAACTGCAGGGTGCCGCCGGTGCGGCCTGCCGGTGCGGCCTTCATAGGCGATGCCGGAGTCGGCGCGCAGCGCCTGGAAGCAATCGCGGTTGTATTCGGCCAGGCGCACCATGCGGCCCTTGTTGACCGCATAACGCTCGGACGTGCAGTTGCGCAGCATCTGCCACATCCACTGCAGCTGGAAGCGCGTGCCGTCGAGACAGATCGCCAGCGGCGCGTGCTTCTCGAACATCCACTTGACGGCCTTCAGCGGCACGCCGGGGGCGGCATAGCCGGGCGAGATCTGGCCCGCGTTGGCAAAGCTCGTCTCGAGCGCGGGACCGGCCTCTCGGTCGATCACCGTCACCTCATGGCCGACGCGTGCCAGATAATAGGCGCTCGTCACGCCCACCACGCCGCTTCCCAGAATCACCACACGCATAGCTGCTCCAGGCGAAAAAAAGCGGAACCCGCCGGGGGCGTTGCCACGCCACTGCCTGCACGTTCCGACCTAGTTTTTTTGCTATGGTATAGTCGATGTCCCAGTTTTTGTTATTGTATTTTTTCGATTTTTAGAAAAAACAGCATGAGAACTCAACGACAGCCGGTACGTGCGCTGGACAAGCTGGACCGCCGGATCCTGCAGCTGCTGCAACAGGATGGCCGCATGGCGATGAAGGACCTGGCCGAGCAGGTCGGCCTGACCGTCACGCCCTGCATCGAGCGCGTGCGGCGCATGGAGCGCGACGGCGTGATCACCGGTTATCACGCGCGCGTCGATCCGGCCCAGCTGGGCGCGGCCCTGCTGGTGTTCGTCGAGATCACGCTCGACCACAAAAGCGGCAACATGTTCGAGCAGTTTCGCCGCGAGGTGATGAAGATCGACGAGGTGCTCGAGTGCCATCTGGTATTGGGCGATTTCGACTACCTGATCAAGGCCCGCATCGGCGAGATGGCAGATTACCGCAAGCTGCTCGGCGACATCCTGCTGCAACTGCCCGGCGCGGTGCAGTCGAAGAGCTATGTGGTGATGGAGGAGATCAAGGAGACGCTGAACATCGCCGTCGACGACTGATCGCGGCCAGTCAGCGGCCTGCGGTCGAATCGTCGAATGGGCGGAATCCCGCTTGGCAGCCCGCGCTGGAATTTTGTATAAATAAGTGTTCACGCAAAACTAGGGAAACGCTGATTTATTCGGCTCGGCGGTCATCGCTGGCGTAGCTGAGGACGTTATAGAAGGCAGCTCACGGA
>JAYFRU010000334.1:0-4066 GCA_040946965.1 Burkholderia sp.
CCCCCCCCCCCCCCCCCCCCCCCCCCCCCCCCCCCCCCCCCCCCCCCCCCCCCCCCCCCCCCCCCCCCCCCACTTCGTTTCCTCCGACGGAATCCTTCCGATGTCATCCCGCTCCCGTTTCGGCACGAGCGTGCTCCCCTACCTGCTGGTCGCGCCGCAGCTCGCGATCACGGCGATCTTCTTCCTGTGGCCGGCCGGCGTCGCGCTCTGGCAGTCGACGCAGACCCAGGACGCGTTCGGCACCACCAGCGAATTCGTCGGCCTGGCGAACTTCGCGCACATGTTCGGTGATCCGCTCTACCTCGACTCGTTCCGCACCACCCTGGTGTTCGGCGCGTTGGTCACCATCGGCGGCCTGGTGGTCTCGCTGCTGCTGGCGGCCTGCGCCGATCGCGTGGTGCACGGCGCGCGCAGCTATCGCACCCTGCTGATCTGGCCTTACGCGGTCGCGCCAACGATTGCGGCCGTGCTGTGGGCCTTCCTGTTCAACCCGAGCATCGGCGTGATCACCTATGCGCTGGCCAGGCTCGGCATCGTCTGGAATCACGCGCTCGACGCGAACCAGGCGATGGCGCTGGTGGTGGTGGCCTCAATCTGGAAGCAGGTCAGCTACAACTTCCTGTTCTTCTATGCCGGCCTGCAGGCGATCCCGCGCTCGCTGATCGAGGCGGCCGCAATCGACGGCGCCGGCCCGGCGCGGCGCTTCTTCAATATCGCACTGCCGCTGCTCTCGCCGACCAGCTTCTTCCTGCTGGTGGTGAACCTGGTCTATGCCTTCTTCGACACCTTCTCGGTAATCGACCCGGCCACCGCCGGCGGCCCGGGGCAGAGCACCAAGACGTTGATCTACAAGATCTACACCGAAGGCTTCCAGGGGCTCGACATCGGCAGCTCGGGCGCGCAGTCGGTGGTGCTGATGGCGATCGTGGTGGCGCTCACCGTGGTGCAGTTCCGCTTCGTCGAACGCAGGGTGCAATACTCATGATCGAGAATCGCAAGGGTTTCGACCTGTTCTGCCACGCGGTGCTGATCGCGGGTGCCGTGCTGGTGCTGTTCCCTGTCTACGTCGGCTTCTGCGCCGCCACCATGAACGCGCAGGAGGTGTTCCGGGTGCCCATGTCGCTGATCCCGAGCACCCACCTGTTCGAGAACATCGCCACCATCTGGCATCGCGGCAGCGGCGCGACCACCACGCCGTTCGGCATCCTGCTGATGAACAGCCTGGTGATGGCGCTGGTGATCTCGATCGGCAAGATCTCGGTCTCGATCCTGTCCGCCTACGCGATCGTCTATTTCCGCTTTCTGTTTCGCAATACCGCGTTCTGGCTGATCTTCATCACCCTGATGTTGCCGGTCGAGGTGCGCATCTTCCCGACCGTGCAGGTGGTCTCGACGCTGCACCTGACCAACAGCTACGCGGGGCTGACGCTGCCGCTGATCGCCTCGGCCACCGCCACCTTCCTGTTCCGACAGTTCTTCATGACCCTGCCCGACGAGCTGATGGAGGCCGCGCGCATCGATGGCGCCGGGCCGCTGCGCTTCTTCTGGGACGTGGTGCTGCCCTTGTCGCGCACCAGCATCGCTGCGCTGTTCGTGATCACCTTCATCTACGGCTGGAGCCAGTACCTGTGGCCGATCCTGATCGCCACCGACGGCGCGATGTCGAACGCCGTGGTGGGCATCAAGTCGATGATCGCCAGCGGCGACGCGGCCACCGAATGGCACCTGGTGATGGCCGCCACCATGCTGACCATGCTGCCGCCGCTGGTGGTGGTGCTGGCCATGCAGCGCTGGTTCGTGCGCGGCCTGGTGGATACCGAAAAATAACCGCTTATCCGGAGAGTTTCGAAGTATGGCTGCACTGAGCTTGAACGGCGTCAGGAAGACCTATGACGGCAAGCACGTCGTCCTGCACTGCATCGACGTCGAGATCGCCGATGGCGAATTCATCGTGCTGGTCGGGCCGTCCGGCTGCGGGAAGTCGACGCTGCTGCGGATGATCGCGGGCCTGGAGAGTGTCTCCGAGGGCGAGATCGCGATCGGCGGGCGGGTGGTCAATATGCTGGAGCCCAAAGATCGCGATATCGCGATGGTGTTCCAGAACTACGCGCTCTACCCGCACATGACGGTGGCGCAGAACATGGGCTACGGCCTGAAGATCCGCGGCATCGAGCGCGCCACAATCGAGGCACGCGTGGCCTCGGCGGCGAAGATCCTCGAGCTCGAGGCGCTGCTCGGGCGGCGCCCGCGCGAGCTCTCGGGGGGCCAGCGCCAGCGTGTCGCGATGGGTCGCGCGATCGTGCGCGAGCCGGCGGTGTTCCTGTTCGACGAGCCGCTCTCGAATCTCGACGCCAAGCTGCGCGTGCAGATGCGGCTCGAGATCCAGCGCCTGCATGCGCGGCTGCGCACCACCAGCGTGTATGTCACGCACGACCAGATCGAGGCGATGACGCTGGCGCAGCACGTGATCGTGATGAATCGCGGCCATGCCGAGCAAATCGGCGCGCCGGTGGAGGTCTACGAGAAACCGGCGACGCTGTTCGTGGCCGGCTTCATCGGCTCGCCGGCGATGAACCTGCTGCGCGGCAGGCTGTCCACCGACGGCAGCGTGTTCGAGGTGGCCGAGGGCGGCCCGCGCCTGCCGGTGGCCGGCGCGCCCGGTGTTGGCCGCGAGGTGGCGCCGAGCGCCGAGTGGGTGCTCGGCGTGCGGCCCGAGCACATGACGCCGCAGCCGGGCATGCCGGGCGCGCCGCTCGCGGTCGATTCCTGCGAGCTGCTCGGCGCCGACAATCTCGTCCACGGCCGCTGGGGCGGCAGCGACGTGGTGGTGCGGCTGCCGCATGCGGATCGCCCCGCGCCCGGCACGGTGCTGCCGGTGTCGCTGCCGGCCCACCGGCTGCACTTCTTCGATCCGGCCACCGGCCGGCGCGCCAACTGATACGCGAGGACCAGGCGATGACAGATCCGAAATCCTGGCCCTACGATGGCGTCGCGCACATCGTCGCGCATCGCGGCGGCGGCAAGCTCGCGCCCGAGAACACCTTGGCGGGGCTCGAGGAGGGCGCGCGGCGCGGCCACCGGATGGTCGAGTTCGACGCCAAGCTGTCGGCGGACGGCCTGAGCTTCCTGCTGCACGACGACACCGTCGAGCGCACCTCGAACGGCCGTGGCCCGGCCGCCGCGATGCGCTACGAGGCGCTGGCCGCGCTCGACGCGGGCGCCTGGTTCGACGCACGCTTCACCGGCGAGCGGATGCCGACGCTGGAGGCGGTTGCCGCGCGCTGCCTCGCGCTCGGCCTGGCGGCCAACGTCGAGATCAAGCCCTGCCCGGGCCGCGAGGTCGAGACGGGCGAGCGGGTGGCGCTCGACACGGCGCGCTACTGGCGCGGCGCGGCGGTGCCGCCGCTGCTGTCTTCGTCCTCGGTGGATGCGCTCGACGCGGCGCGTCGCGCGGTGCCGGAGCTGCCGCGCGGCCTGCTGGTCGAAACCCTGCCGCCCGACTGGTGCGCGCTCACGGCCGAACTCGGTTGCGTCGCGCTGCACGCCAACCATCGCGAATTCGACGCGGCACGCGTGGCCGAGATCCGCGCGGCGGGGCTGCGCATGTTGGCCTACACGGTCAACGAGCCTGCGCGTGCCCGCGAACTGATCGACTGGGGCATCGACCTGATCTGCACCGACCGTATCGACTTGATCGGTCCCGAGTTCGCCGAAGACAGCCGGTAAGAGGGCTTACCGGTCGGGGCCATCCCTATCGGCAAGCTGATTGAGGCTATCCACCGCCGCCCATCGATAGCGGGCCAGATCGCTGATAGACGACTTGCCGAGCCGAGCATCGCCTCGAAATCGGGACGATTTTTCGGCTGGACGCGCGCCTTCGGGAAAATGAAAATATCGCCGATCGGCTATTTGGGGTAGGAATCTACTCCGACGCGCGGGCCGTGAAGCATGCTCGCGGCCCGCTTTCGTAACGTCCGGAAAAAATCGCTACTGTATCGGATCCGGTTGTCTAGACACGGTTTTGCGATCAGGCGGCCAGCGGCAACAGCGCTGCCTGACGGGCTTC
>JAYFRU010000335.1:0-4055 GCA_040946965.1 Burkholderia sp.
AACGGGTTGCTCGCTACTTCATGCATAGACCAATCCGCTATGCGGCCTGAGTCAAGTTCATGTATTTCCAATCAATATTTCGTCGAGGTGGTCCGCCAGCAGAGCTTTACGGCGGCCGCCGAGCAGATGTTCGTGACCCAGCCGACCATCAGCAAAATAGTCAAGGCGCTCGAGGACGAGATCGGCACGCCGCTGCTGCTGCGCGACAGCCGCCAGATGGTGCTGACCGACGCCGGCCGCATCGTGTTCCCGCGCGGCCAGGACGTGCTGGCCGCGCAGGCCCAGCTGCAGGCCGAGCTCGACGACCTGGCCGAGCTCGGGCGCGGCGAGCTCAGCATCGGCCTCCCGCCGCTGGGCGGTGCCGCCTTCACGCCGGCCATCGCCGCGTTCCGGCAGCGCTACCCGAACATCGAGCTGAAGCTGTTCGAGCAGGGCGCGCGGATGATCGAGGCCGCGCTCGCCTCGGGCGAGCTCGAGCTGGGCGGGGTGCTGGAGCCGGTCGATCCGGCCGTGTTCGAGGTGCTGAGGATGGTGCGCGCGCCGCTCTGGCTGGTGGCGCGGCGCGGCTCGCGCTGGGATCAGGAGGACACGGTGCCGCTCGCCGACCTGGCCGAGGAACCCTTCGTGTTCTACGCCGAGGCACTGGCGCTGCACCAGGCCGTGCTCGACGCCTGCGCGCAGGCCGGCTTCACGCCCTCGATCGTGAGCCGCAGCGGCCATTGGGACTTCATGGCCGCGCTGGTCCACGCCGGGGTCGGCATCGCGCTGTGCTGCCGGCGCCGTATTGCCGCCGGCTCGATCCGGCCCGCTTCAGCTGCCGGCCGATCGTCGAGCCCCAGATCGACTGGTCGATCGCGGTGGCGTGGAAGCGGCGCGGCTACCTCTCGCAGGCGGCGCGAGCCTGGCTGGACGTGGCGCGCGAGGTCGGCCCGGTCGATACCGACGACGACCTGGCCTTCGACAGCCTGCGCGCCTGGCCCAGCGAGGGCGGCCCGCGCTGAGGTTCGATACCGATCGGTATTGTGTCGGTGCCGGGTCGATTGCTGCCGCGACCGGAATATCGAGGGTTTGCTCGGACGTCCCGGACGGAATCGCGAAACGGAAATGCCCTTTTTTTCAAGGAGCAGGGGAAGGCGGGGAATGCCGGACGAATCGCGCGGCACCCGGGTCTCAGGTACCCGGGTCTCAGGTACCGACCGGCAGCGGGGTGTTGGCGATGAAGCGTTGCAGCAGCGCCGTCATGGTCTGCAGCTCGTCGGCCGAGAAACCGGTCAGCTGCGCATTGAGCTCGCCCGCTATCAGCCCCGGCAAGGCATCGGCCGCCGCGCGGCCCGGCCCGGTCAGCCCGAGTTCGATCACGCGCCGGTCCGAGGTGCTGCGGCGGCGCTCCAGCAGCCCTTTCTTTTCCAGCCGGTCGAGCATGCGCGTCATCGAACCGCTGTCGTAGGACAGCCGACGCGACAGTTCCAGCGGCGTGCCGGCCTCGCCGCGCGCCAGCAGCAGCATCACGCCGATCTGCTGCGCGGTCAGCCTGAGCGGGGCCAGCGCCTGGTCCATGCGCTCGACGAAAGCCTGCCGCGCCCGCGCCAGGTAATGGCCGACGCTGGTCTCGAGCTCGATACTGGCGGGGTCGTAGAGGGGAGCCATCGCGCGGAAGGGAAATCTGTTGTTTCCAGGGGAAAACCGCGCTCAGTATCTTGAAAATTGCTTGCTTGGTCAATATTATTTCAGGCAACTAATCCCGCTTCAGACATCCGCGAGCACCATGCCCACCCTTGCCTGATCCGCTCCTCCGAGGAAGTTCGTCATGCCGTACCTGATCCAGATCGCCGGCGCCCTGCGCCGCTACGCCCGTCCCCTGCTGGCCCGCTCCCCGCGCGGCTGGAAGCTTGCGTTGATGGTGGCGATGCTGGTTCTGCCGGGGCGGCTCGCTGGCGGTACTCGGTTTCGCCTGGATCGACCAGCGGCGCCAGCGCGCGAAGGATGCCGCCGCCAGCTCCGACGAGCCGTCCTCGTGGCGGCTCGCGCTACGTCTGCACCCGCCGCATTGCATGCATTGAGGTTGTCGGCCGGCGACGGCGCCGCGCCTCATCGTTTCCATTCCCTCCTCGCTCCCCACCAGCTTTCGGCGCTGTAATCGCCGGTAACCAGCCACCCCGCGCCGGTAACACATCGGCTCGCCGCCACGTCTTAACCTTACGGCTGATCCGATCGTTTTTCCCGCGTTCGTCAGTTACCATTTCGGCCAGGCCGCGCGCAGCCGCGCCGTCGGCCGCATCGTTCGTCGCCCCGCATGCGGGCGCGCCCAGACAGGAATCCAGTCATGCAGCCAGTTCTTCCCTTGCGTGCGCATCACGCGCTGCGCGTCGCGGTGGCCGCCGCCGTCTCGGTGCTCGTCGCCGGATGCGCGGTCGGTCCCGACTACCATCGTCCCGAGGTGTCGGTGCCGGCCTCCTACAAGGAAGCACCGGAAGGCTGGAAGGTCGCGCAGCCCGACGATCGCGCCGATCGCGGCCCCTGGTGGGACATCTACCAGGATCCGCAGCTCGACGACCTGATGAGCAAACTGAACACCGCGAACCAGACGGTCGCCCAGTTCGCGGCCGCCTATCGCCAGGCCCGCGCGCTGGTGGCCGAGGCGCACGCCGCGTACTTCCCGACCGTCGGCGTGAGCGCCGGCGGCACGCGTTCGGGCAGCCCGGGCGGCACCGTCCAGGGCTTCAAGACCGGCCGCACCAACAGCACCTCCTACAACGCCGGGCTCGATGCCTCCTGGGAACTCGACCTGTGGGGCAAGGTGAGCCGCAACGTCAGCGCCGAGAAGGCCGGCGCGCAGGCCGCAGCGGCCGACCTGGCCAATGCGCGCCTGTCGGCGCAGGGCACCCTGGCGCAGACCTACTTCCAGCTGCGCCAGGCCGATGCCGCGCAGAAGCTGTTCGACGACACGGCGGCCTCGTTCCGGCGCTCGCTGACGCTGACCCAGAACCAGTACGCGCAGGGCGTGGCCGCGCGCTCGGACGTGATCCAGGCGCAGACGCAGCTGCAATCGGCACAGGCCTCGGCGATCAACAACGGCATCGTGCGCGCGCAGTACGCGCACGCGATCGCCACCCTGATCGGCGTGCCGGCCTCCAGCTTCTCGCTGGCGCCGATGCCGCTCACCGCCGAGCCGCCGCGCACGCCGGCCGTGGTGCCTTCGGCGATCCTCGAGCGGCGCCCTGACTTGGCCGCCGCCGAGCGCCGCGCGGCCGCCGCCAGCGAACAGATCGGCGTGGCGATCGCCGCCTTCTTCCCGACCCTCACGCTGTCGGCCAGCGGCGGCGTGCAGAGCCCGGCCTGGTCGCAGCTGTTCTCGCTGCCCTCGCGGATCTGGACCGTCGGCCCGCAGCTGGCGGCCACGCTGTTCGACGCCGGCCTGCGCTCGGCGCAGACCGACGCGGCGCGCGCCAGCTACGACCAGAACGTGGCCGAGTACCGCGCGGCCGTGCTCAGCGCGTTCCAGGACGTGGAGGACAACCTCGCCTCGCTGCGCATCCTCGAGCGGGAAATCGTGGTGCAGCGCGCGGCCGTCGATTCGGCCCAGCGTGCGCTCGACATCGTCACCAACCAGTACAAGGCCGGCACGGTCGACTACGTGAGCGTGCTGACCGCGCAGACCACCGCCTTCACGGCCGAGCAGCAGCTGGTGGTGCTGAGCGGCAATCGCATGGTGTCCTCGGTCAACCTGGTGAAGGCGCTCGGCGGCGGCTGGGATGCCTCGCAGATGAACCACGAGACGGGCGGGGTGGAAGCGCCCGTCGCGGCATCGGCACCGTCGGCAGCCTCCGCGAGCACGCCGATCGCGCAGCGCTGAAGCCAAGGCAAGCGACAACACGAAAAAAGCGCCGACGGCATCACACCGTCGGCGCTTTTGCATGTGCGGCGACTCGCAAGCCCGGATTCTCCGTAAGAGACGGTTTCATAAAGACTTCTGAGTTTGCTGCAAGGTGTTCCAGCAGATCAAGCAGCAGCCGAGTTTGAGGAACGCGCCGTGAATATCAGCACGGCGCTCGAAA